>JAPLUH010000262.1 GCA_026397675.1 Verrucomicrobiota bacterium | reverse complement strand
AACAGCCCGATCTGGGTTCATCCCTCGTATTTCTGCCCATCACTCTGGTCATGATGCTGGTGGCTGGGGTTCCGCAGCGCTTTGTGATCAAGCTCCTGGGTGGAGCCTTCCTCATCGTCAGCCTGATCGCCATCGACATCTTTATCGCACCCGAGAACTGGCGACTCATCCGACTTCAGGACTACCAGCGCGAACGGCTGCTCGTTTATTTCAATGCTGATTTCGCCTCAGCCTCAGCCACCCCAGAACAACGCCAGAGGGCCGCACAGCGCAAGCGGCAGATGTCTTGGAACGTGGAGCAGGCGCTCATCTCAGTCGGCTCAGGCGGTTTCATCGGCAAAGGGTGGCGCGAGGGCACTCAGCACCGTCTGGGTTACCTGCCCCGACTCGGCGCCCACAATGACTTCATCTTCTCGGTCATCGCCGAGGAGCGTGGCTTCATCGGAAGCGTCGCTGTCGTGACCCTCTACGGCATCGTCCTATTCAGCGGCATCAAGACCGCTGGAGAATCACGCGATCGGCTCGGGCGCCTACTGGCCACCGGCATCGTCACCCTCTTCTTCACACACATCTTCGTGAACATCGGCATGAACATCAAACTGATGCCGGTCACGGGCATTCCACTGCCCCTGCTCAGTGCAGGCGGAACCTCAGTGCTCTGCTCACTGATCGCGGTCGGTGTTCTTCAAAACATCCATTTGTACCGGAAACGGTACTAAAACTTGAATCCTACAGACATGAGTCAACAGACATTCAAACGCGGCAAGGTGCCGATGCGTTTCAAGCCCACCCGGGGAATCGGCTCGCCGAACCTCAACCGATCTGCGGCCAACGCCCGCATGGAAGCCATCGGCGAGAAAGCCGTTGAAGAACGGGTGTTCGACATCCGCCGCCACGAATCCGAAATTCGGCGCGCCGAAAACCGTGCAGCCGGACTCCCCGAGGACACCATCGACGCCCCGGAGGTCAATCTGAGCAAGAACGGCCGAGACCAGACCTACCGCTCCCCCGATCTCTCCCGTCCCGAGGAGGCGCACGAGGAACCGGCCGAACAGGCACCTAAACCACCGCGCGAACCCAAGGGCCTCATCGAGAAAGCTCGGGCCGCGGTCAAGGAAGTGGTCAAGAAGGTCAAACGACTGATCCGACCCGAGGAAAAGATCATCAAGGAAGTGGTGATTAATGCCGAACCGCTGGAAACCCGCGTCGCGGTGCTGGAGGAGAGCAAGCTGGAAGACCTCACGGTCGAACGAACCGGCGATGACCGCCTGGTTGGCTCCATCTACAAGGGCAAGGTGAAGAACCTCGAAGATGGGCTCAAGGCCGCCTTCGTAGACATTGGCTTCGAAAAGAACGCCTTCCTGCACTACTGGGACATCATCCCCAACACGTTCGATTCCAGCGTCGAAATCGTGGAGCGCGATGACACGGGCAAATCTCGCCGGAAGGAAAAACCCAAAATCACACAGAAGGATGTCCCCCGACTGTTCCCGCCGGGCAGCGAGATCATTATCCAAGTGACCAAGGGACCGATCGGCACCAAGGGACCCCGCGTCACCACCAACCTATCTCTGCCCGGGCGCTATCTCGTCCTGTTGCCCAATTCCGACCAATCGGGCATCAGCCGCAAGATCGAGAACGTCGAGGAGCGCCATCGACTCAAGAAAATTGTCCGCGAACTAACCATTCCTGAGGGCATGGGAGTGATCATTCGCACGGCCGGTGAAGAAAAGCGCAAGGCGTACTTCGTCCGTGATCTCGCCCTGCTGCTGGAGGAGTGGAAGCTCATCCAAGAACGGATCAAGAGCCAGCCGATGGCCTCCTGCGTTTATCAAGAGCCCGACCTCATCGAACGCACTGTCCGCGACTTCCTCACCGAAGACGTCGACAAGATCGTTATCGACGACCTCAAGAAGTTCGAATCCATCCGCGACAGCATTAAGCGCATCAGCCCCCGTTCCGTGCGCAAGGTGCACTTCTACAACGAGGCGGAGCCGCTGTTCGACCGCTACAACATCACCCGCCAACTTGAGGCTGCTTTTAGCCGCCAAGTGAATCTCAAGAGCGGCGGCTACCTCATCATCGACGAAACCGAAGCCCTCGTGGCCATCGACGTGAACACCGGCAAGCACAAGCAGGCCGGTACCAAGGATCACGACGCGACGATCCTCAAGGTGAACCAAGACGCCGCCGACGAAATCGCCCGCCAGCTCCGCCTGCGCAACATGGGCGGCATTATCGTACTAGACTTCATCGACATGAAATCGCGCCGCGACCAGCAGTCCATTTATCAACGGATGAAGGACAACCTCAAGCGGGACAAGGCTAAGACGCACGTCCTGCCTCTCTCGCAGCTCGGGCTCATGGAAATGACCCGCCAGCGCCAGACGGAGAGCGTGCGATCATCGCTCTACGACGACTGCGAGCACTGCACAGGCCGCGGTGTCATCAAGAGCGCCGAGACCATGAGTGTCGAAATTCAGCGCAAGCTGACCCAGATCCTCAAAGGCCGCCCGCGTGACGACGGCGACTTCCAAGTTAAGATCGTCTGCAACCCGCGCGTCCTCGATCGCTTGCGGACCCGCGACGAGAAGTTGCTCATCGAATTGGAGAAGAAATTCTTCGCCAAGCTCAGCTTCCGCCCGGACCCCACCTTTCACAATGAGGAGTGGAAGATCTTCAACGCCATGAACAACGACGAGTTGGCCAAGTCGCGGAACTAATCGAAACCCAAACCGCCGCCCCGGCCGATTCATCGGCCGGGGCGGCTTTGTTTTTAAACCCCTCGTTTTTCCCAACGCCCCCACCCGATCCTTGCCGCCCAGTCGGCGGTGGCAGGACGGGACAAAGGGGGCCATGGTTCGCCTGACGTTTCCTCCGACCGCGAGCCCTTCCCGCGAGGAACCATTTTCACCGTTCCGAAAATTTCACTGGCTCTGACCGTCCGGAACGTTAGAAACAGACAGTATCCCCAAAATCCGTCACCCCAAGCCATGAACAGTCAACGCTGCCGCTGCACCCGTGCCTTCACCCTGATCGAGTTGCTGGTGGTCATCGCCATCATCGCAATCCTCGCCGGCATGCTCTTGCCCGCCTTGTCTCGGGCCAAATCTAAGGCAGTGAAAACCCTCTGCGCGAGCAACTGCAAGCAGTGGGGCATTGCCGTCAACCTGTACGCCTCCGACAATCAAAACTCCTTCCCCGACAACAGCGGTGGCGCCGGATTCAGCTGGATGATGCCCACCATGAGCAACTTCTGGAACGGCTACCTCATCAAGAACCGACGGTCCTCGGCCAACAACACTCGCGCGGCCAATGATGTGCTGTTCTGCCCAACCGATGACTGGCACCGCGCCGCAGAACGCGGGATGATTAGCACCGACAATGAGCCCCAATTGACCGGTTACTTCTACTTGCCGGGCCGG
The DNA here is from genome assembly GCA_026397675.1 of Verrucomicrobiota bacterium. Classification (GTDB taxonomy): domain Bacteria; phylum Verrucomicrobiota; class Verrucomicrobiia; order Limisphaerales; family UBA9464; genus SXXZ01. Next base: position 16,679 of record JAPLUH010000262.1, on the reverse strand, counting down.
CGAACCGGAGACGCCGATGTTACCGGAGGAGCCCAGGGTACTTCCGAGTGGTTCTTCAAAAAGAAACTCGGTGGCATGTACGAAGCAGCCCCCATCATCATCGACCGCATGCAGGCCGTCGGTTCCAAGACGACCAATATGCTCGACCCCAAGCTGAACTGGTTCACCGATTACAATGGTAAGAAAGTGGCCACAGCCGTTCACCGAATCACCCGGGGTGCACCCGAAGGCGGCAACTTCGGCTTCGAAGACGGCCACGTTGAATGGCAGTCCAACAAGCGAGTCTCGCTCGGCTCCGACTACGGCGGTTGGCAATGCTTCTTCAAGATTTCGGTCGCCACCCCCGTTCAGTGATTCATCTCGTGAGCTCTCTCGTGAGCCGGCCTTCCACCTCATAGAGAACGAGCCCGGCGATTTTGGATTGGCCCCGAGGACTCGCTCTTTGTCAGACGACATTCCAACCGAGGCTCACTCCCGGCGGAAAGTCAGCACGGGCATGTCCCGCAGGCTAGATCGTCGCAAGACTGCAATGTACCGGCGGGACAAAGCCCCCAAACGCGCTGTGACGCGAACTTCGAAGGTGCTGCTGACGGTCGAGAAAACCGCCAGCGGCGTGCCTTGGTTGGGCATCACCGGAACTCCCTGCAAGCGGGCGATGTCTTGGGGTCCGCGGGCCGGCGTGTCATCGTAGGTGCCATCCACTCCATCCATGCCCGCGCGCTGTTCTTGGATGTTGCGGGCAATGTTTTCGTCACCACCGCAGGCCATGACCAAAACAGGGTACGGAGCCGTGTTGATATTCACCTGACCGCTGGACACCGCCGAGAACACGTCCGCCAAGCCCACCGACCCTGCGATACTCTGTCCCAGAAAGGTGGATTGGACGCGCCGCCCCATTGAGTCAACCGAATGCCTTCCGCCACTGCCGCCACTTTCGCCAGTACCACCGCCACTGCGGGGTCCCCAGTACAACTGCGGAGTAATTCCTCGGATTTTGAGCAATTCCGACATGTCATCGATCGGGCCATTCTTAGCGACATAGGGAGGATTGAGCATGCGGTAAAAATCGCTCTCTGCGCCGCCACCCATGGCCGAATCGTCATTGGGGTCGATCCAGTCCCGAATTGCCGAAGAGACATCGGCTGAATCCGAACCTCCGGCACCACATATCTGCAAGATTAGCTCCAGCAACTGAGGATTGCGCGTGGCGATGGAATTAATGTTCAGGTATCGCTCCGCATCCATGATCTCGATGGAAATGGTGCCATCCCCAAGAGGCACATCCGTCAAGGAGACACCCTCAAAGGGATTGTCCGCGATATTTGTCGGGCCCACGCCTCCGGCCCAAAACTGATTGAGTCCGTCATAGGTCTGTTCGCCGGGTATCTGCCGGGACAACGACAGAACCCATTTGGCCATCTCAATGCCTGAGCGTCCCATCCACTCCATCTCGCTCTCGCTCTGGGTGCGAGTCGCCAGGCGACCCTCCACCTTCATCGTGTAGGCAAAGGCTGTGACGATGACCGCCATGGCGAAGATCAGCAACATGACCATCAGCAGCGCCACACCCCGCTGGCGGTTTTTGGGGCTACCCGGTGTCTGGACGACGTTTTTCGTCATGGGGCGCCTCCGATCACGCCCTGAGCTTCGCGAGGCACCGCAACGGTCGGCAAGCGAACCACCCGGCTGACGATTTGCGCTGGCTCCCGAGAACCCTTCGACACGCCAAAACCCAGTGTCACACGAACGATCACGGGCAACTGGTTGGTCGAAAGCCACTCCTCAACAAAGTCCCGCTGCTGACCATCCCAAAACTCCAACTGGAAGAGCTGCACCTCACGCGCCAAGACAATGCTCGCCGGCTCGCCGCCGCTCTCGAAGTCTGCCAGCAAGGAGTTCTGTTCGAGCACCAGGTCGTTGCCGCCCGGAGGAACGTAGAAACTGACACGGCGGATGCGTTCGCCTCCGAACATTCCGCTGTTCGGGAACGAATCCGAAAGGTCGGCCGCGAAGCTCACCGCGGCAAATTGACCCGCCGTATCGGCTTGAAAGAAGTACAGCCGCGGATTGGATGCAAACATCGTGGCCGACGCGAGGGCGTCTTCGACGGTACGCATGGCCATACGAGCTCGCTGAGAATCTGTGGTCGAACGGATGGCCGCCTGCGAACTCTGGAAGATCAGCCTCCAAGTCGAGTAGATCATCATGAGGATCAGAGCGAAGAGGAAGATAGCCACCATGACCTCCATCACCGTGAAGCCTCCCCGCCGCAAAGACCGGGCGCTGCCCCCCCTCAATTCTCTCATCATCGGGCCCCCTGGACATATTGTTTGGGGAAATAGAGCGCGCTCATGCGGCGCTCCGAACCTTTAGGACCACCTATGATGACAAAGTCAGCACGGAATAAACCATTGGTTCCCACCTCGTAGACCGAACGGCTCCATTGGTAGCCGGGGTAGAGCTTACCGAAGTCGCCATGGTCGGACAGTTCCTCCAGGCGATTGGAAATCGACAACTCGGCCGCGAGACTACTGGCGTCCACCTCGACCCGGTTGAGGGATTTGGCCGATTTAAGCGCCGTGGAACAAACCGAGATAAACCCAAAGAGTGCCAGCGCCATGATGGCTGAGGCGACGGCCACCTCAATCAACGTGAACGCCGCACCGGCCTGACCACGGCGGGCTGTGATGACAGGATGGCACTTCATCGAAGGTCCTCGATCGAAAGCCGCGCCGTGATGACTTCCAAAACAAGTCGCTTCACGTCGAGCCCTCCTTTTAGCCAACTCAGTTCGGCGGTCATCGCATCGCTCGTTCCATTGGGAAAGAACCGGATCGCAGCCAACGGGGAACTCATCATGTTCTGTCCGTTCACCAAAAGACTTCGGAAGGCGACATCGTCATTGAGTTGCCCATGGTACGGAGGTTTAGCCAAGGGACCAGAACTCATGGACTCGGAATCCCGAAGTCGATCAAACGAGGCCATCGAAACCCCGTTGGTGGCTCCCATCACGCCTTCTGGAGCGGGTTCGACCAGAACCCGACCCTCTGCACCGTAGAGCACCACCTGCATCGGTCGATTGCCCATGATGGCCCGAGCCCGCGCTTCATTGCAGGCCGATTCCATGACCTCGAGGGCCTCGGCCATGGGACCCTTCTTGGTGGCCATGAAGCGGGGAACCGCCACGAACATCATCACGGACACAAGCATCACCGCCACCACCAGTTCGATCATGGTGAAGGCGGCGTGGGTCGCGGCACCTTGGAATCGAATGTGGAAGGCCGTCCTCATCGCTTCAGTCTGTTAGCGAGTGGAAATGCTTTCGGTGATCTTGAACATTGCCGACATCACGCCCAAGAGCATGAAGCCGACCACAAAGGCGATGGCCACGATGATCACCGGTTGGATGAGGTTAGTCATCGCCGTCAAACCGACATTGAGGTCGTTCTCGTAAGTATCCGCCACGTTGGACAAGGCTGCGGGCACGTCGCCGGTCTCCTCACCGATCTTAATCAGGTCGATCATCAGCTGCGGAAACAGTCGGCTCTTAGCCAGGGGTTGCGCCAAGGTCTTGCCGTCGGTGACGGCCTCGCGGGTGCGGGCAATGGCCTCCTTGATCACCACGTTGGGCATGACTTGCTCGGTGATACGCAGCGCCTGCAACACCGGCACACCATTCTGAAGCAGGGTCGAGAGCGTGCGCGCGAACTGCCCAAACAAGTTGAGTCGAACAACCTTTCCAATGACGGGAAGCTTCATCACCAGACGGTCCAATGACTCGCGACCCGCCTTGCTCGCCCGGTAGCGTCGGAAGCCAGCCACCGCAGCACCACCGGCCAAGAGCAATGCCCACCAGTAGCCACTGAGAAAACTACTGATGGCGATGAGCATTTTGGTCATGGCCGGCAACTCGATTTTGGTGTTGTCGAAGAGCGTCATGAACTTCGGCAACATGACCGTCATGAAGAAGATGACGAGTGCTCCACCGACGACGCAGACCACGGCCGGATAAATCATGGCCGACTTGAACTTCGACTGAACCTCGGCAAACCGATCAAAATGGGCCGCCTGCCGCCGCAGGACCTCCTCGAGCGCGCCGGACTGCTCACCAGCCCGAACCATGTTAATGACCAAATCCGGAAAGATGTGGTTCTGGCGAGCCATGGCATCGGAGAGACTCCGACCCTCCGTCACATCCTGCTTGAGCTGACGACTGGCCTCACCGGGAATCCCCTTGGAAGACAGGCTTTCCATGCTGCGCAGGGCCATCGTGAGAGGCATTCCCGCACGAAGCAAATTGGCCAACTGGAGCGTGTACATGGCCAACTCCTTGAGTCCGGGCTTTTTGGGGCCCCGTGCGAACAGACGGCTTAATCCCGCTTTGGATCCTTCGGCGGCCGCGGCCCGGGCTGCGGGTGAACCGGCCGACGACGAAGACGAAGACTTCGCTGGCTTGGTCGAACCCTTTGCTTGAACCACGGAAACTGGGATCACTCCCAACCGTTCGACCTGCACGACGGCAGCCGCACGGTCCCCCGCTTCGAGGACTCCTTCGACGACTTCACCCGAACGCCGCCGTGCCTTGTAGTTGAATTGCGCCATGTCGCGTGCCGTTTGGATAACCGGCGCGCGCCGAAAGTTCCATCTCCCCGATGCAGAGGCTTCAGCTGACTGCCAAGAGAGAAACCCGTTGTCCCTCGGCGTTGCGGCTAATTCCCTGACCGCGCGGGTCCACCTGCAAGGTGCCATCCACCCAGAAGGCATACTGGTGGTGGCCATGGCGGATGCTCACTGAAGCCTGCCAAGACCCATCAAAGGCTTGAGCCATCGGATTGGAATCCGGGTTCCAAGCGTTAAATTCTCCCACGACCGCCACTTTTTGAGCCTGGGGAGCCAGGCAGATGAAGTGGACCGGGACCAGCGCCTTGGAACCAAGGGATCGCGGGGGGCCTGGGGGACGGGAAGCCGAGTTCATGAATTCTAGAAAGCGTCTTGGGCGGCACTAAGTCTTACTCTTTAACTCCGCGCGCCATCCGAGATCCGGCTAAGAAAACCATTTGTAAACCGGGGGCAAGTGGATTTCGCAAGAATCCGTCGATTCCTCAAATTCACCACTTTGCAGACGGGTTGCGGATTCAACCGTTTTTAGAGAGCCTAACGGGCAGTGTTGGGCACTTGGATTAATGCAGTTGCCGGGGTCGGAGTGCTTCTATGGGTTCGCCGCCCCCTGGGCACAGAGAATCAGCCTCTCGATTTGGGACAATTCCGCTGGGGGGCCGCTGGTTTAGCGGCGCTCATCGGTGGGACCGGGATCATCCATGCCCTGCCCGCCTCACTATCCGGCGCGATCCACTATTTGGGCATTGCACTGGTCGGCCTCGTGTTGGGCAACCTCACCGGCCGAATTTTGGGCCTGCAGCGGGGCCTGGACGCCTGGGGGAGGAACCTTTCGGGTCATCTGCCCAAGCCTATCGGAAAACCCGCCGATGTGCCGGGGGCGTTGTCCATCGGGGCTCTTCTGGCATTCAACCCATTGCTCATCCCCGCCGCCGTCCAGGACGGACTGGAACATCGGTGGGTCGGACTGGCCTTGAAGTCAGTATTGGACGCGGTTGCGCTCCACGCGTGGGTTCGAAGCCTGTCCCCAATTCGGTGGAGCCTGTCCCTCCTGATGCTGGGGGTCATCCTTCTCTGGCAGACCTGCTGGACGGCGGGCGCGGCAGCCTTGGCCAGTTGGCTCCAAGCCCAGGGTGTTTCCGATGCGCTCATGACGGCTTGCAGCCTGCTGATTCTTTGCAGCGCCCCAGCTATCGCCGGTGTGCGTCGAGCCGCTCTAGCCAATTTGTTGCCGGCGCTCGTCTGGATTCCGGCCCTGACATTCTGGCTCCGCGGTGGATGACCGTTGCGTAATGGCACCTAGAGCCCGCGCTTCCCTCGTTCACAATCGGTCTTTAAGCTTCAGGCCATGATCCCGAGGTTGAACTCCCTTCCCAGTGGGGCGGCGCTGTGGTCGGTGCTCTTGGCGCTCCCCCTTTTAGCGCAAGTTCCAATCCCTCCGGCCCAGTTGGCCAAACTGCCACCCGCCCTGAAACGACCGGTGGACTTCAAAACGGAGGTTTATCCGCTATTCAAGGCGACGTGTTTCAAGTGCCACGGCCCCGAAAAGCAGAAAGGGAAATACCGTATGGATACCCGGGAAGGGGCCTTCAAGGTGAGCGCCGACCATGGCCCTGCCATTGAAGCCGGTCACAGCGCAAACAGTGCGATCATCCTCATGGCCGCGGGATTGATCGATGAAATGCTCATGCCTCCACCCGGAGGCAAACCCGGTGAGAGTGACCCCCTCACCGCTCAGCAAATAGGCATGCTTCGGGCGTGGATCGATCAAGGAGCCGTTTGGCCCGATGGCCCCATCGCCGAAGTGATCCAGCCGGTTCGCTTTGAACCCGATATTCAGAAACTCTTGGTGGCTTCCTGTACCAAATGCCATTCCGGTGCAGCCGCCGAGGGCGGGTTCTCGGTGGATTCACTCGAACGGTTGCTCGCTGGGGGCAAATCCTACGGCCGGGTCGTTGTGCCCGGCGACCTCCGCAAGTCCTCACTCCTGACCATCCTCGCCGGGAAGGATGAAGACATTCCCAAGCCAGAAGCGCACCGGATTCCCGAGAAGTCTATCAAACAGGTGGAAGAGTGGATTCGGCAGGGTGCGAAATAGCGCCGCGGTCGGCACGGACATACTGCAAAAAACGCTCATCACCCACCGTCCTCACGCGGACCAAGCGGAAGCGCACCGCATCGGCCAGGCAGGCCGCCAACGGGCCGTCTGCGATCGTGGGAGCAGCCTGTCCCCCAAAGATCCGGGGCACCCAGGTGAGTCGAATCTCATCGACACAGTCTGCGGCCAAAAGAGTGGCATTCACCCGTCCGCCGCCCTCTACAACCAAGCGACGAATTCCATGGCGCCCGGCCAACCAGGCCAAGGCGGCCGGAAAATCGACCTGACTGCCGGGCGAACTCCAAACCTCTGCTCCGAGATCACGCAATCGTTGCAGATTTGGTTTTGAAGCGTTTCCAGCACTGAAAATCACGATGGGAGCCCCAGGACGCTTCCACAGTTCTGCCTCAGAGGACAGAGAGCCGGAGCCACTCACCACCACTCGGACGGGCTCGGGAGCCAACCCCGCTCGCCGCCGGGCATCCCTATGTTCGGAGGAGCCTGTCCCCAAAGTGGCTCCGGTTTCTTCGACGGTTCGCGCTCCACACAGGAGGGCGTCGGCAGTAGCCCGCAGGGCATAGAGGGCTTTTTTGTCGTGAGGGCTCCCAAAAGTGGTCACTTCGCGGCCAGCGGTGGCCACCTTGCCATCGGCCGTCATGGCCATGTTCATGACGACGTGCGGTCGCTGCCCGGCTTCCGGCAAACCAGGAAGCGATTCAATGGAGGAACATGGCGTCGCCATAACTAAAGAACCGATAGTGCTCCTGAATGGCCTCCGCGTAGGCCGACTGAATGCGTTCGCGCCCCCCAAGGCCGCCCGGATCGGCAAAGGCACTGACCAACATCAGTAAGGTGCTTCGGGGTAAATGGAAGTTGGTCAGGAGCCCGTTGACTATGCGGAACTGATAGGGTGGGTGAATAAAAATACGGGTCCGACCGGTGCACGGTTGGATGGGGCCTTCGGTCTGGGCGGCCACGGTCTCCAAAACCCGCATGCTAGTGGTCCCCACGGCGATGACCCGCCTTCCCGAAGCTCGGGCGTCATTAATGTTTTTAGCGGTATCAATACCTAAATAATACCGTTCTTCATGCATCGTGTGCTCGGACACTGCCTCTGCCTTGACCGGAAGGAAGGTTCCGGCCCCGACATGCAGGGTCACGTAGCACAAATGAACCCCCTTGGCCTCCAGAGAACGCAAAATGCCGTCCGTAAAATGCAGGCCGGCCGTCGGTGCCGCTACAGACCCCGCAGCACGACCATAGACGGTCTGATACCGAACGGCATCCTGCTCGCTGACGCCCTGTTCGCCTCTCTCAATATAGGGAGGCAATGGAATTTGACCGATCTTGGAGAGCCGTTCCCAGAAGAATTCCGGTTGCTCCCACCGTACCAGGATGTGCCCGTCAGAATTCTTGTCGATGACCTCGCACAACAGCCGATCCGTTCCAGGTTCCCCGAATTGCAGATGCATACCGGGTCGAACCCGTTTTCCTGGGCGGACCATGGACCACCAAAAACCCGTTTGGGTCTCCTCGAGCAACAAGAGTTCGACTCGACCCGGTGACTCCAGTTTTCGCCCCAGCAAACGAGCTGGGATGACCCGAGAATCGTTCATTACCAAGACATCGCCTTCCCGCAAAAGGTTAACGATATCGGAGAACTTCTGATGCTCGCGCGCCCCAGAATGACGGTCTAATACCATCAGTCGAGACCCATCCCGCTCCGCGGACGGAGATTGGGCAATGCGATCGGACGGCAGGTCAAAATCAAAATCCGCTACACGCACACAGGGAGGAAAAGGGAAACAACTCAAAATGTCGATCTGAACATGGCTTAAATGTTAACGGTATTCATTGGTATTTTGGGCTAAACCCAAATTGTGCATAACTTGCTCATAAGAAATAGTGAGAAAATGCAACGAGTTAGTTGCAAAAAGGGAGGCATTTGCTGTAAGAAGTAGCCGTTCACAGGGATCAGTGCTTTCTGATGCTTCTGGACGAGGGCAAATCGCTCACACGCTCGAATGACCGCCGCAGGTGATATTACAGAAATGGGAACCGGTATGACTGGAGCAACTCCAGCATCCCAGCGACCCCGTTTCACCTGGCGCTACGATCACAAGCTCGATTCCCAGGGCCGGGTTCCGTTGCCGGCTAAATGGCGACCTGAAGACCCCTCCAGCCTGTCCCTGATGGCGGTGATGATCCGACACCCGTCGGAGGCTGAATTTGTGATGGTGCTGCCGGTCGAGCAATTCGAGCGATTCAGCAACCCCATCTGTCAGGGCGACTTCACCGACCCGCTGAGACTGGCTGAGAGACACGACTACGTGGATCGGATCATCGAACTGGAGCTCGACAGCGCCGGGCGGATTTGTTTGCCCAAAGAAATGCGCGGAGCCGCAGGCCTGACCGATGACGTTCTTTTCGTTGGATGCATCGATCGATTCGAGCTGTGGAACCCAGAATCCTACCAGACGGCTCGTCTCTCGGAACGGCTCATCAAAAAGGTCCAGAATCCCCAAAAGACATGAAGCTGTTGGCACTGCTCAACCCGCGCTCCTGGTTTTCTTCGGGCCAACGTAGCCCACTCTCTCCCCTTCAACGAACCTCTAGCTTAGGGGGCGTCCCACTCGGCTCCGTCAAAGCACTGCCCGAGACACTCGTTCGCCGCTTTTTTTCCTTTGAGAATCAGCGGACACCGAACCGAAACCTCATTCAGGGAGAACTCCAACTGCCTGCGGTGACACCCCTTCGCAACGACCTCGTCGAGGACGACGTGGAACTGGTGCGCCGCCGCCGCGAAACCCGACTCCTTCACGAGACCCGACCACCGGGAGCCGGTGGAACCCACGATCCCGAATTGGCCGTCAACCGCCTGCGGAACCGCTCATCGGTAACCAGCCGTCTGGTTGCGCGGGATTGAATGCTTGATGCCACGTGCCCTCATTTTCCCACCAACCCGTTCTACTGACCGAAGTAGTGAGCGCACTCCAACCCAAGGCACACGGACGTTACCTGGATGGAACCCTGGGTGGTGGCGGTCATGCCGCAGCAATTCTGGAGGCGAGCTCACCGGATGGTTTTCTCTACGGTTGCGACCGGGATGCCGAGGCCCTTTCCGCCGCCCGTGAACAACTCAAGCCCTACACCGAGCGACTGGAGACCCATCAGGGTAATTTCACCGAGGCAGACCGGTGGATCGCCCCCAAATCGCTCGACGGGATCCTGCTCGATCTCGGTGTGAGTTCCCATCAACTCGACACTCCCGAGCGCGGGTTTTCCTTCCAGAAAGACGGGCCTCTGGACATGCGCATGGATCAGAGCGAAGCCAGCCCCACCGCAGCAGACCTCGTGAACACGCTCCCAGCCAGCGAATTGGCGGATGTTTTCTGGAAACTGGGCGATGAGCGGCACTCCCGAAAAATCGCCCGAGCCATCGAAACCGAGCGGCGCAATCGACCCTTCACCAGCACCAGCCAACTGGCCCAATTCATCGAGCGGATTTGTCCCCGACGCGGAGCACCCACCCACCCAGCTACCCGCTGCTTTCAGGCATTGAGAATTGCCACCAATGATGAGTTGACCGCGGTCCAGACTGGCTTGGAGCGCGCATTTCGACTTTTAGCTCCCGGTGGCCGATTGGCAGTAATTAGCTTCCAATCCCTAGAAGATCGCCTGGTCAAGGAGTTCATGCGGCGCGAGGCCCGGGACTATGACTTTGAAGGCCCTGAGGACCACCCAGATTTCCGGCACCCGCGGCGTCCCCGTGGCCGAGAGTTGGCCCGAAAAGGAATCGTGGCCTCGGAATCGGAACTCAGCACCAACCCCCGGGCCCGCAGTGCGCGACTGCGGGTGCTAGAACGTCTTCCGGAACCATGAGCACCAAAAACCGTTCCGAAATCCGGCTAGGTACGATTGTGCGAGCCCTCCTGGGTTCCGCACTCATCGGGACACTGGGATTCCTGTGGATCCTTCAAAGTCGTGCCCACCAGCGGCTCCAAGACCAGATTAGTCAGATCCGCACCCAATGCACCGTCTTAGAGCGCTCCATCGGGCGGGATCAGCAGGAAATCGAAAAACTTCTCACCCGACCCGCACTCATCCGCCGCATTCAAGAGCTCCGACTGGGACTCACCAACATCGCCTACCGCCAAGTCATCCACGTGACCAACCAGTCCCCAGGCATCTCCCCTAATTCGGAACTCACCCGCAACAACACCCATCCCACCGCGCCTGCGCCTCCGTTAGCTGTAGCCATCCCACGCTGAATCCACCGCATGAACAACCCGTCCACCCCCGACAAGACATTGACCGGACTCACCGTCCTGTTCTGTGTCGTGTTCATTGGGTTGGCCGGAAGATTGGTGTACATTCAGGGCGTTCGTCCCGATTCCCCCCGCTACACCCTGGGTGCTTCTCCTGCCCGCACCACTTACATTCCGGCACCCCGTGGTGAGTTGCTCGATCGTCGCGGTGAGCGCCTGACGTATTCACAGTTCACCTACAATCTCCGCGCCAACCCGGTGGTGATCAGCAACCAAGCCACACACTTGGCCGCCCTGCTCTCACCGCTGCTGTCCATCCCAGCGACGGTCCTCGAGGACCGCCTCAGTATCCGGCCTGAACTGCGCTGGAAAGCCGATGCCAGCACCAACTCCGCAGGCCTCGTCGCGACCCAATGGGTGCAGGTGCTGCACACCAATCAAAGCGTCCTAGTGGCCTCCAACCTGTCCTTTGTGGACTGGACCCGGGTCCACACCCATTTAAAGGTGTTCCGATCCCCAGAGGAACGCCAACTGCTAGCAGCGTCGGCCGCGGTGGCTCATCGACGAACCAACAGTCCTCCCATCGCCTGGTGGGACTTGCCGACCCGATATCGCGTTCGCAAGGCAATCGCCCGAGACAACCGGGAAATCAACCTGGCCATGAAGCGGATCCAACCCCAATTGAGGGAAGTCCGCGAAAACGGAATCACGGCCGAAATCATGGAACGTCGCGTGATGCCTCACGCCGAACTCGCATTACCTATCCTAGGCACCACGACCAACGGGGTAATCCCGATTGTGGAATACCGGACCGCGACCAACCGCATTCGCGTCCGCACCCGAGAATTGCCCCCCGAGATCCATGGCGCCGACGGCATCGAGCGGCAATTCAACGATGAGCTCCAGGGGGTTGCTGGTCAGGCGATTATTCGACGAGGCAAAGGCCGTGAATTGGCCGGCACCCGAGAACTGGACCTCGTTGCGCAACCCGGTGCGAATGTCCGACTCACCATCGACGCCAATCTCCAATACGTCGCAGAGAACGCGTTGCGCCAAGGGATGGCCAAGCTCAAGCCCAACTGGATGTCGGCCATACTGGTCCGCCCATCGACCGGCGAGATTCTGGCACTCGCTAACGCCACAGACCCAGACTACTCACCGGCCCGACAACCCGGCTCACCAGTACAGGCCAGCGGACCGCGCAAACCACAGCATCGCAACCACGCTGTGTCGGAGCTCGTCGAGCCTGGATCCACTTTCAAGCTGGTCACCTATTCGGCCGCCCTCGAATCCCTTCCCGGTCGAAACCTCTCCCCCAGCTCTCTGATCGACTGCGAGGGCGGATCCTGGCGCCCCCCTGCTGGACGCAAGAAACCCATCGCTGATGCGCGTGGCCACAAGCTGCACACGGTCACCCTGGAAGAAGCCTTCGCCGCATCCTCCAATGTCGGCGCAGCCAAGCTCGGGTATGCCCTTTGGGATTCTTCTGCGCCACCGCGAGCCACTGCGTTGGTCAAGTATGCCGAGGCTTACGGATTCACCCGGCGGACCGGTATCCTCTGTGGAGGAGAGCCCAACACGCGAATCCCGGCCTGGGACGGCCTCGGCACTCAGCTTATCCTTTCTTACGGCTACGGCATCTACGCAACGCCACTCCAGATCACCATGGCCTACGCCGCCGTGGCCAATGACGGCATCCTCATGGAGCCCATGCTCGTGAAGTCCGTGGAGAGCTCCTCGGGCAGCGTCATTCGCAATCTGGCCCCACGTCAGGTCGGCAGGGTGGTTCGCTCCGACACAGCCAAACAACTGGTGCAACTCCTGACCGCAGTGGTGAGCTCCAAAGGCACCGGCAAGGATGCCGCGCTCAGTGACTATACCGTCGCAGGTAAGACCGGCACGGCGAACAAGATGACCCAGGCCCACATGGCTGCCGGCGTCACCGCCCATTTCAGCACCTTTGTCGGATTCCTTCCCGCTGAGAACCCTCAGATCTGCCTACTGGTCTGCGCCGACGAACCCACCGGGTCGGACGGTCGGGCCGCCTATGGAGCCGCCTGCGTGCCGGTCTTCAAGGAGATCGCCCGCGAGGCTGCGAGCTATCTGACAATTCCTCCGTCCCCCGTTCTGGTGGCTCATGAAGCGCCTGCCGATCGCCCCGTCCTCCCGCGTCACTGACCATGCTGACCGCTGAACCCATTTTCCAGACGGCACCTGCGGCTTCGACCGCGGAGGCGACCGTCGCGAATTTTCGGCCCAGTCACCCTTCCCTCGCCACCAGCACGCCGCCGCGATTCCGCCGACTTGGTTCAGTCCGCAAGGTCGCTTCGTCCCAATCCCTTTCAGAACCACTCCAGATTTCTGTCCGTGATCATCCCCTGCAGCGTCTGGATTTATGCAGGGTCACCCGTCAGGGACGAGTCTCAGCGGCCGCCGCGGCCTTCATCCACACCTTGCTCAGCGGGGCGGGGCGTCGTCCGGCCTTGCTCACTCCAGAAGGGGGGCTCATGGCGGGCCGACTCTTCCCGCAGCGCCCCAAGATCAGCGAGGCCACCGAGTGGGAACGCCTCTTGGCGACCCACGTCCGATCGGGTGGAGATTGCCTGATCATCGAAGAAGACTCCGAGATCGAAGAACTGCTCGCCGGCGTTTCACCCCGGTCGCACCTCCAAGCGCCGACGTCTCCACGCGCCTGGATCCAGGCACAGGCGCTGCATTGGCGCGGTAGTCGCCTGCAGGTATTCTCCCACGACGGCACCACACGGACCACTCACCTGCCACTCATCGGCAGATCGAACCTGCTGGCCCTGGATCTGGCGCTCAACCGGGTCATCCATGCGGGTTGCTGCCCAACACGAACCCTGGCCATTCTCCCCTCTCTGGATCCCCCGACCGGGCTTCTTGAGCCTGTCCACGCCGGACAACCGTATGGCGTTTTCGTGGACCGAGCCTCCTGCGCCGCCGACCTGGCCGAACTCCTCACCGAGGCACGCACACTGTCAGGCCGTCGCATCGTGCTCGTGACCGGCATCCACGGCAGTTCAACCCCTGAAGAACGACGAGCCTTGGGCGCAGCAGCAGCAGCGGCGGACGAAGTGGTCTTCACCAGCGACAATCCACGTCATGTGCCAGTTGCCTCCATCCTGAGAGACCTTCAAGCGGGTCTGGGTGGTGGAGCTCTCGAAGAACCCGACCGTCACACCGCCATCGCGACCGCCGTTCGTCGGGCCAAATCGGACGACCTGGTACTCATCGCGGGCAAGGGAAGCCGACCCTTCCAAGAGCTGGGCAGTGCCGTCATCCCCTGGGACGACCGGCTGCATGCTCGAGATGCATTGGCCGGGCGAGGCTGGGTGGGAGATTCACTATGACATCCCTACCAAAACCTCATCTTCTCGGCGTCTTGGCCGGCCTGTTTCTGGCCTCAGGCCTCATTATTTCTACCACTCTCCTGACACGAACTTGGCTCAAAGTGGCCGATGCCGAATCGATATCCGTCACCGGATCGGCCCGTCGCAACGTGAGTTCGGACTTGGTCATCTGGCGTGGTTCTCTCACCGTCGAAAGCCCCACGCTTCTGGCCTCACAGGGAGTGCTTGGTCAACAGGAGGCCATCGCTCGCAAGTTCCTCAACGCCCAGGGCGTCACCAACGCCCAGTTCCATCCGGTTGTTATCCAGCGCATCCAAGTCCGCTCCAGCAAACAAACCAGCGAAGCTGACAGCGAGACTGAAAGTCCCACGACCCGATTCCGCCTCAGCCGCACCATTGAGGTGCGCTCCGGCGACATCGATGCCGTCCTGAGCATGGATGCCGAGACCTCTGAACTGGTCAATCAAGGTATTGAATTCGCCTCATCCACTCCGGAATTCATTTGGACCAAGGCCGGCGAAGCCAAAATTGAAATGCTGGCCGATGCAGCCCGCGATGCCCGTGCCCGAGCCGAGCAAATCGTCTCCCAAGGCGGACGATCCATCGCCCGCATGCGCTCAGCAAAAATGGGAGTCTTCCAAGTGACCCCGCTGTATTCGACCCAGAACACTTGGGACGGAATGAACGACACCACCTCCCGAGAAAAGACTGTCACCGCGGTAGTGAATGCGAGCTACGCACTGCAATAATGGAACCGGTGACACTCCAATTCATCGCTGAAGCATCCAAGGGGACTTTGCATCCCCCCGATGCTGGCTGTGTCCGAGTTTCCGGGGTGTGCACCGACTCGCGTCGCCTTCGGGCTGGTAACGTGTTCCTAGCCCTGTGCGGCGAACGATTTGACGGGCACGATTTCCTCAAAGATCCCGGACTCAAAAAAGCTTCGGCCGTCGTGGTCTCCCAAAATCGACTCACGGACGTTCCGAAAGGAATACCGGCCGTCAGCGTACCAAACACACGCGAGGCCCTGGGACACATCGCCGCAGCCTACCGAAACGGCTTCTCACTGCCCGTGTTCTGCGTGGCCGGATCCAACGGTAAGACGACCACCAAGGAGCTGCTAGCAGCCCTGCTCGAAACAACGTTTCCCACCCTCCGATCCCAGGCCAGTTTCAATAATGACATTGGCGTGCCCTTGAGCCTTCTGGAGCTAGATGGGTCTCATCGAGCAGCTGTCCTGGAAGCGGGCACTAATCATCCCGGCGAACTGGCTCCATTGGTGCGGATGATCGTCCCGCGCTACGGTGTGGTACCCCAGATTGGGCGGGAACACCTGGAGCACTTTGGTGATATCGATGGGGTGATCGCCGAAGAGAGCGCCCTCGGCGAGGGCTTGGCAACCGACGGCGTGCTATTTCTGAACGGAGACTGCGATGCAGCCCGACCGCTGGCCTCTCGCACTCAGGCCCGAGTGGTGCGCACCGGATTCGATGCCGGAAACAATTGGCGAGCCCGAATCCTCGACAACGGCTGGAACTCGACCCGCTTCGAGGTCACCGCCCCGGAGCCCGAATGGTGCGGTGTGTTCGAGATCGCGGTGCCTGGCCGGCACATGGTCTCCAATGCCATTCTAGCCCTAGCGGCGGCCGCCGAACTGCGGGTCCAACCCGAAGCGGCGCGGAAAGCCTTGTCGTGCTTTTCCGGAGCGAAACAACGTCTCCAATGCTCAGAGCAGCGAGGGATCCATTGGCTAGACGATACCTACAACGCCAACGCCGACTCCGCATTGGCTTCGCTCCAAACCCTCTCCGAACTGCCCTGCACCGGACGCCGCGTGGCCGTGCTGGGCGACATGGCTGAACTCGGCGCGCACACCGCCGAAGCGCACCGGGAAGTCGGAGCCGCCGCCCATCGTTTGGGTATCGACCTATTAGTCTGCATCGGTCACTCGGCCGGCCACACCGCAGACGGCGCCAAAGGCATGCGCCAGGTCCTCGCCTTTCCCGACGTGGAACAGGCTGTCCTCGCGCTCCGCCCACTCCTCCAACCGGGAGACTGTGTCTTAGCCAAGGCTTCTCGCAGCAGCCGACTAGAACGGCTTTTCGAGGCACTCAAAGACGAACGCATCGAAAACCACTAACCCGGCATGCTCTACAAGCTCTCAGAATTATTCCCGGTGGTTCCCTGGGCGGTGTTCAAGTACGTCACCTTCCGCAGCGCAGGCGCGGCCATCACTGCTCTGCTGCTGAGTTGGCTCCTTGGCCCGCGGGTGATCGAAGGCCTTCGGAATCTCAAGTTCCGTCAAGACTACCAACCCAAGGATGT
>JAPLUH010000112.1 GCA_026397675.1 Verrucomicrobiota bacterium | reverse complement strand
CCAGCTCGGGTACCGGCAGGAACTCCTTCCCATCGGCCGGAGACCAACCGAGCAATGCGAGGTAGTTCAGCACAGCCTCCGGCGTGTAGCCGTCGTCCTGATAGTTGTTCACGTGGGCGCCGTGGTCGCGCTTGGACATCTTGGAACCATCTGGGTTCAGGATGAGCGGGATGTGCGCGTAGTTCGGGGGTTCCACTCCGAAGGCTTTGAATAGGGCAATGTGCTTGGCGGTGTTAGCCAAATGGTCCTCACCCCGGATGACATGGGTGATGGCCATTTCGAGGTCGTCTATCACGTTGACCAAGTGGAAGACGGGATTGCCGTCGCTGCGAACCAGAACCCAGTCGGGGTCGGCCTCTTCGCGGTCGGTCAATGGGCGCAGCACATCGCCGATGATGAGATCGGGAATCGTGATGGCCTCGCGGGACATGCGAAAGAACACGGCCCCGTCGCGGTCGTAGGCGAAACCCTTGTCGCGCAATTCTTGGATGCGCCGGGCATAGATCTCGCCTCGACGACTCTGGAAGTAGGGACCGCAGTCGCCGCGACTCGGACAGGCGGTGTCGCCTGAGGTGGGACCTTCGTCCCAGTCGAGCCCCAGCCAACTGTGTCCGCGCAAAATCACATCGATGGACTCTTGGCTGTTGCGCTGGGTGTCCGTGTCTTCGATGCGCAGGATGAACTTCCCGCCATGGTGACGGGCGAAGAGCCAGTTGAAGAGGGCCGTGCGGGCCCCACCAATGTGTAGGTAACCCGTCGGTGACGGAGCAAAGCGAACTCGAATCGGAGCGTCCATTTCTGGGGCCGATCTTAGGGCTTTTTGAGCCGATGGGGAACGAGGATCACTGTTCCAGGTTTGGGATCTCCAAACCTGGACCGCAACTCACTCCGGCGACCCGGCTGGGGAGGAACGATTCAGTGCTTCAGAAATTCGTCCAGGGCGACTCGAGTAATGCGCCAGGCTGAACCGATCTTCTTGCCTTTGAGGGAGCCGTCGCCCAGCGCTGCGAGCACGTCGGCCTCGGAAACTCCGAGGCTCTGGGCGACGTCGGCGGGTGAGAGCAGTTCCGGAATCGCCGAGGCCGCGCCTAAGGCCGAACCAGCGACCATCGAGGCACCGATGACCGGAGGCGTACCGGTACCCAGATCGCGGGCAATTTGCGTCCCCAGAGCAAACTGGGCGGCCAAGCCGGCGACCCCACCGCCACCGGGCAGTTTGAGCGATTCGGCCAACTGAAGTTTGACGTAGTCGTTGAGGTTGCCGATGGCGGCCATGCTGGAGCGCTTGTCGATGGCTCCCTCGACTTCGGGCGGGACGCTGATGTTCTCAACAATGAAGCTGCCGAGTTCGATGCCGTACTTTTCGGTGAGAATCGGATTAAGGATCGGCAGGAGCGCGTCACCCAACTCGGAATACCGGGCTGCCAAGTCGAGCACCGGCACCTTGGAACTGGCGACCGCGTCGCTGAAGGCGCTGACAAAGCGCGACCGCATGGTGTCCTGGAACTCATCAATGCGGAAATGGTGATCGGTGCCGGCGACGTCCTTGAGGAACACCGGTACATTGACGATGCGAAAATCGTAAGTACCAAAGGCCCGAACGCGAACGATGCCGAAGTCCGGATCCCGCACCATGATGGGGTTGCTGGTGCCCCATTTGTTGCCGGTGAAGAGCCGGGTGTTGACGAAGTAGACATCGCACTTGAAGGGCGACTCGAAGTTGTACTTCCAACCCAACAGTGTGCTGAGAACCGGGATATTCTCAGTCTTGAGGGTGTGTTTGCCGGGGCCGAAGGTGTCGACGTACTGACCCAGATAGACGAACTGAGCTTTCTGCGATTCGCGAACCAGG
>JAPLUH010000322.1 GCA_026397675.1 Verrucomicrobiota bacterium | reverse complement strand
GCCATTGCGGCCGTCGTCGGTGGCAAGCCAGTCAACGCGTACGAAGCGCGGCGGAGGAGCGTGGCGCGGTCGGCAGGCGGGGAAGGGCTTAGGCCTTTCTGGGAAGCGGCGTGCGCGATAAACGCGTCGAGCGGGTCCTTGGGCCAAGATGAGTCGGACACGTTCGGCACCGGGTGGGCCTGCGGGCTGACGAACGCCCAGTGAGGGTCGTACCTTGCTCCCTGCTTCACCCATCGGATCAGAATTTCCTTCTCCGGCTGAGACAGGGGCCGGTGCAGCTCCGGCGGTGGCATCACGTCCTCCTCATCCTCGCTGAGGATCCGTTGCACCAGCGCGCTCTTTTCTACGTCGCCCGGCACGACCGCGGTGTTGCCACTTTTCAGTTTTGTTGTCGCGCCGGCGTATTCGTCGAGGCGCAGACCGGCCTTGCGGCCCTTAGCGGCGTCGGGACCGTGGCAAGCGAAGCAACGGTCGGAGAGGATGGGGCGCACCTCGCGATTGAAGTCCACCGGGGTGTCCGCGGCCAACGACACAACGACGCCCAGCAGGCAGAGCAACGGAATGGCGCGTGCGCTTCGCATAAATATCCATCACTCAACGCTACGTTGAGGTCCCTGTCGAATCGTGATTCGAATCTGAGGTCTCGACGTGCTGTCTTCCGGACGTTTCCAATCGATGCCCGAGGCCCGGATTGATAGGTTCAATGACAGTCTTCAGATTAATTTTGCGCGGATTGATCAAGTCCCAGTTTGCCAGATTTTACTGATTCAGCTCACCTTCAAGCCCATACCATGTATCGAATTCTAGGCAGCGACGGAAATGAGTACGGTCCGGTATCAGCCGAACAGTTGCGGCAGTGGATCGCCGAAAAGCGCGTCAACGGCGAGACCCGCGTTCAGGGTGACGACGGTGTCTGGCGCTTCCTGCGCGAGATGCCTGAATTGGTAGTCTTGCTTCAACCGCCGGTCATGCCTTCATCGCCGCCCGTATCTTCGACGGAAGCGCGTTCTATTCCCTCTGATTTCGAAGGGGATTATGACGGGGATTACGACTTGGATGTCGTCGCCTGCCTGACGTCCGCTTGGAGGCTGTTCCAACGGCAGTTCTCAACCCTCTTTGGGCCCACGATGATGTACGTGCTCATCCTCTTCGGTCTGACGATTTTCGGAGCTCTGCCTTATATCGGAGTGCTTTTTAGCCTGTGCAGTCTTGTCATTGGAGCGCCGCTCCTAGCCGGTCTCTATGTCGTTTATCTGAGAGTGATCCGTGGAGAGACGCCTCCTTTGGGATCCCTGTTCGATGGGTTCCGGAGAATGTTTGGTAATTTGTTCCTGGGACAGTGGGTGCAGGCAATTTTGACGTTTTTGCCCCTGTTGGCGGGATTCATCGTCCTGTTCTTCAGTGTGGGACTAACCGTCATCATGGGCTTCGCGAAGGGCTCGGCCAGTTGGCCGGCTTTTGCAGCGTTGGTACCGGGGTTGGGGCTGATTCTCCTCGGCCTTCCGGTCACCGTTTTCCTGACGGTCAATTGGACGTTCGCATTACCTATGATCCTGGATCAACGCGTGGACTTCTGGACAGCCATGAAACGGAGTTGGCGGCAGGTGAGTCGGCACTGGTGGTCGTGCCTGGCTCTGTTGGTGGTGATATCGATTTTAAACTTCTTCGGCACGTTGTGTTGTCTGGTGGGATTGCTGGTGACGGTGCCCATCTCAATCTTGGCGACGATGTATGCCTATGAGACGGTCATCCATGGCCGAAAAGCCTCGTAGTCGATCGATGGGTTGGACGGCGTTGGCGATCAACCTGGGAGCCACGCCCGGGCTGGGGTCTTACTTGGCGGGTCATCGAGGGGTGGGCCTTTTGCAGATGGGTGTGTCCGTTTCAGGCTTTATCGCGATCCTGTTTTGGTTTTGGGAGTTGGTCCGAGGGGCATGGGGCAGCCTCCAGTCTGACGACTCGGTCGTCTGGCCCCCGGCGCAAGCGTTGATCGTGGGCGGAGCCTTGTTCGGGGCGGCCTGGCTCTGGTCGCTGGTGACCTCATTACAAATTTTTCGGGATCTCCGAAAAACCACGCCGCCGATCTTGCGGGATCCGTGAGCAGTGGTTTGAGGAGTGGCTTGCGAGGGCGGCCGTTTGAAGGTTGTATGACCGGCAGCCCCCTCTGATTCCATGAACACCTTTACCCGACCGTGGTTCGCCCTTTTATTGTGTTTGGGATTCCTGCCGCGGATCTCCGCGGTGCCCGTTCGCTGGAGCCTCCAAACCCGCGACCCTCAGACGGGTAAAATCGTCGTCACCCACGAGCAGGTGGATTCGTCGCGCATCGGCGTGGTTGCGGTGGATATCTGGAACTACCACTGGTGCAAGACGGCCACCATGCGGGTGGATGCCTTCGTACCCCGTATTAACAAGGCCCTGGCTGCTGCCCGCGATATGGGAATGCCCGTCTTCCTTTGCCCGAGCGATGTGGTGGACAATTACGTCGGATATCCGCAGCGGGAGGCGGTGTTTAACCTACCGAAGATAACGGTGCCGGCTGCCGTGAATGTCACCTGCCCGCCGGTGCCCGATGCCGGTGGTTGTGCCTGCGGGGCCGAACGCTGCGGCGGTAATTATGGTTGGGATGGGATGCACCCGGACCTAGTCATTGGCCGCGACGACTGGATGCCGGACACGCAGGCCGAGGTGTACGCGTTGTGCCAAAAGTACGGCCTGACCCACCTCATTTATGTCGGGTTCCACACCCAGGTCTGTCTGTTGGGCAAACCCATGGGACTCCGCGCGATGAAGTCGGCCGGTCTCCAGTGTGTGCTGGCCCGCGACATGACCGATGCGCACCCCGGCTACGATCCGGCCCGCAATTTCACACCTGACCTCAACACCGAGCAGGTGGTGGCTCA
>JAPLUH010000510.1 GCA_026397675.1 Verrucomicrobiota bacterium | reverse complement strand
GGGCGTGGGGGTGTTTCTCCGGCGTTTCTCGCTGGCCTCGATCGCGAGTTGGCCCAGCACGAGTTGGTGAAGATTCGGCTCTTCGACCTCAAGGACAAGCGCCACGAGATCGGCGAACAGGTGGCCCGTGAGTCGAATAGCCACTTGGTCACGGTGATCGGCCACGTGGTCGTTTTGTACCGTCCCAAGCCTGCCCAGGCCGACGCATCCGACTCGGCTCATTGACTCCATGAACCGGCGGACCTGCTTTCCCATCGCGCTCTGGGTGGCGTTGTGTCTCGGGTTGCTGAGTTGGAGAATGTCTGCGGCGGAAACCGCATCCAATGCCTCGGGCACGCTTCCGGCTGACAAGAGTTTGGTCGTGCTGGGTGACAGCCTCTCGGCAGGATTCGGTGTCGATCTGAGTGAGGCATGGCCGGCGCGGATCCAGGAGAAAATTCGTGAAGCGGGCCTGCCTTGGAAGCTGGTCAATGCCGGGCTGAGCGGGGACACCTCCGCGGGCGGGCTTCGTCGGTTGGATTGGATCCTGCGTCGCCCCGTGGATGCTCTTTTGCTGGAGTTGGGCAGCAATGACGGTTTGAGGGGGCTGCCGCTGGAGGCCACCCGCACCAACTTGCAGACGGTGATTGAGCGCACCCGAGCTAAGTATCCGAACGTGCGCGTGGTGCTGGCCGGCATGAAGATGCCTGAGAACCTCGGTGAGGCCTACACCCGTCAATTCGAGTCCCTTTATCGCGACCTGGCCGCGACGAACAAGGTTGCCCTAATCCCGTTCCTTCTCGACGGCGTGGGAGGCCGGTCGGAACTCAACCTTCCTGACCAGATCCACCCCAACGCTGAAGGCCATCGCCGCGTGGCCACCAATGTCTGGAAGGTGCTTCAGCCAGTCCTGCAGCCGCACTGAGGGTAGGGCGCTTTCTGCGAAAGCACCGGTGTGACGTGTGGCCGGCTCGGAGATCGGAGCCCTACCTGGAGATGTCGATGGCTCAGGGGGTAGGGCGATTTCTCCGAAAGCGCCGGGGGGATGTACCTCCGTCTCAAAGATTCAGCCCTACCTGAGGAGCCCTACCTGGGGATGGGTTCATCCCTTCTTGCAATTCACTCAGTAAACTCGAGCCAACCGAAGCGCTCGGGGGTGTGGAAGCTGCCGTTCAACAGTGGGTTCGAGGCGAGGAACGCACGATGGGCCCGGTCGATACGGTAGAGGTTGGCGCGCCACCGGGTTCCGACCGTGGGAGCGGTCTCCGACAAGGCGGACAACGGAATGCGAACTTCGCTCGTCCACACCTTGCGCCCGCGATCCACCCGCACTTGCCATTCCATTTTGCTGCTCCAGGCGAAGTCGGACTCGGGACGGCGAAGGCGCAGGTCGAGGGCCTCATTGTTCGGAGCCCACTCGTATTCGGTGTAGTGATTCAACTGCGACGGGTCCGGAGCGCAGAAGAACTCCACCACGTCCTTGTCCCACAGCGAACCTTCCTTGGAAACCCGCTCGCCGGAGCGTGCTTTGCCGAAATCGGTCAACTCGGTGAACGGGCACTCGTAGGCCAGGTACAGAAATCGGTCCGACCACAGCACTCGGCAGGTGGTGCTAATCTCCGGGCGGGCTCGCCCATCCACCGCCTCCTGTTCCAAGCGGAAGGGCGTCGCCCGAGACCATTCGCGCTCCCGCAACCGTCCGTCGGGCTTAAAATCCCGGGTGATGCGGTGGGCCCGGACCGTGGTGAAAGGCAGCGAACGCACGAGCAAGCGGCGGGCATTATCGAAGTATATTTTCCGGAGCACCTCGGGCGGCAATCCGATGGCGCTGATGGTCCAGTCGCCCTGGATTGGGGTCATGTGCGGCCAGTCGTGGTCGCGCGTTTCTAGCCAACGCCATTCTTTTGCGAAGAACGTGGCCGCATCCTCGTCGGTGGGTTTTTCCGCATCGCCCGAAGAGCCGAGGATCAACTTTTCGTACACCTGGAAATCGGTGGCGAAGAGGATGCGGTCTTGGTGGCGGATGAAGAGTTGCCGGAGTGCCTCGGGGTCGTGCCGGCCCAGTTCTGGAATCCGCGCGGCCAGATCGGCGTGCATGTTGTGGCGCTCGGTGAGCGTGCGGTCCACCCAGGCGAGGTCTTCGGCGTTGTTGGCGAAGTGCACGCAAACGAAGGTGGTCTTCGGATGGCGTTCGATCACCCGGTCGAGCGCTCCAAGCAATTCCTGGCGCGTCGGATATTGCTTCGGGTCACCGAACCACCAGTTCCGGTGATCCTTAAGCTCCTTCCAGCGCTCGTTCTGGGCGGTGTAGGGCAACCAGAACGCCTTCGGGTCGGCGACGTGGATGCTGACCGGCAAACCCAGCTCACCACAGCGCTTCCACACGCCGTCGAGGCGGGAATCATCGATGCGGATCAACTGGCCTTGTTGGTCGCGCAGAAAGAGGCCCAGTCGCTTGTATTCCTTTAGGCCGGCCGCGCCGAGAGCGTGCGCGCGGTTTACTTGTTCGATGGCGCGTTCGGCGAAGCCGGGTTGATCCCAACCGGTATAGTCGAGGTTGAAGTACAGGACCGCTCGCCCCGGAGCCAACCGTTCGGTCAGGGCCTGCGTTCGTTCGAAGGCGGAGAGTTCGCCGGGCTTAGCCGTGACCGTGCCGCCGCTGAGGTTGACCCCGACGCCCACGCCGACCCGGTCCATGATCCGTAACCAGCGGCTTACGTGCTCTTCGGTGCCGTTGACATGCTGGTGCAAGTCGATGATTCGGTGTTCCTGCCGCCACTGTTCGGGCAGTGAGGGCCGGCGGTCGGCGGTTTGCCCGGGAAGCTCGAGTGCCAGCGCTAGGGCAGTCCATCGAGCCACGGCGGGAAGTTTCATAATCACAACGGGATCTCAGGAGGCTGATGTTGGCCAGCGAAAGTTATGAGCTACTTGAGCGTGCCTAGAAACTCCACGAGGTCGCGCAGTTCGAAGCGCGTGAGGGTCTCGCCGAAGCCTTCAGGCATGCCGCTGGGGCCGCGGCTGCGAGTGCGAATATCTTTTTTGGAGAGGCTCACCTCGCCCTCGTCGGGCGTGAGCAGGGTGAGGGAGGCGTCGGTCTCGTTCCGCACCACTCCCGCCAAGACGGCGCCCGAAAGCGTGGTCACCAGGGTGCTCTCGAAGCCGGTCGCAATTTGGGCATTGGGGAGCACGATGCTTTCGAGCAGGTGTTCTCGAGTGGCCCGCGAGGCGAGTCCATCGAGCTTCGGGCCGGCATTGCCTCCGGAGTCGGTGCCGATTTGGTGGCAACGGGTGCAGGCCACGGCGGCGTGTTCGTAGAAGAGAGATCGACCCCGGGAGGCGTTTCCGCCCACGAGCGCTTCGCGGTAAGGCGAGAGAGCGTCTTTCGGAAGCTTCCAGTCTTGGTAGGCAGCCAGTCGGGTCTGGACCGCTGCGGCCGGGTGCAATCGAGCGGCCTCGACCAAATCCAGCATCACCTCATTGGCCACTTCGCGCTTCATGAGTCGGTCGAGCCAGTCGACCAGAACGGCATCGACGGCGTCCGACTTGAGGTCACCTAGCGAGGCGAAGGCGGCTTGCTGTTCCGCCAAAGACCCTCGTTCGAGGAGGCCGGCCAGTTTCCCGACGGCATCGTTGGGATTGAGTTCGGTGGACAGTTTCGAGGCAGCAAGGCGAAGGGGTTCGGCAGGGTCGGCCGCGGCGAAGGTGAGCAGGGGTTGCAGTTTGGTCGGCGGCTGGGCCAATCGGAAGGCCGCGGTCAGGGCTGCTGCCCGTGCCTTGGCTGATGCCTGGGGGCGACGCACGAGGGTCTCGAGTGCCGCGGCTGAGTTTGTTAGGTGTAATCGGCTCAGGGCTTCGGCTACCGCCACCTGAATGGCTTCGGTGGTGTCTCCGAGCAGCAGTGCTGGAGCGACAGAGCCGAGCGCGTTGATGGCTGGACCCGCAGGCCGAGCCGCCAGGGGCCGGTAGAGGCCCAAGAGGCGATCCCGGGCCGGGGGGAGGTCCCAGTGGCCTAGGGCGAGCAGGGCTTCGGTGCGGATACGCTCCGGCAGCCCGGTGTCGCGGGCCAGTGCGGCGAGACGTCGGGCCGCCTGCGGGGTGCCCAGGCGGAAGTTGGCATTCACGATGCGCAGCAGCATCGGCGAAGCGTGATCCACGGGCGCATCGCCCCAGGGCAAGGGTTGGTCGGCTCGCAGGTCCCGGATGGCTCCAGGTGCCGGAGTCGGGACGGGCAGGGGAACTCTGGCGGCCAGGGCACCTCGCCAGGCCTGAAGCGGAGCCGGTTCAGCCAGTGAGGCCAGGTTCGGGAGAGCCGCAGTCAGCGGTAGGTCGTGGATCGCCCGCGCGGCCTCGAGCGCCAGCAGTGGATCTGGGTCAGACAAGAAGCCGCGGATCGCCGGCGACGGGTGAATGCGGGCCGCGAGCAGCACCAGTTGCCGCACCTCGCGGTCGGCGTCGGAGCGATGGGCCTCGATGACCCGATCGGACAGAGCGGAGGCCAGCCCATAGGCCAGACCGTGGCGCAACACGGCGTCGGGCTTTCCAAACCGACACACACTCCCGATGAAGGCGGCGGCATCGCCCTCGGACAATCGGGCCCGACCCAGGCCCAGTGCCGCGGCTAATCGCACGCGCGGATTGGTGTGGGCTAATTGGTCTTTGAGCCACGGAGCCGTACCCGGTTTCCGTACTAATTCTGTGGATGAGGCCAGCGCGCGGATGGCTTGGACGCGCACCTCACCCTCGGCGTTCTTGGCCACATCCAGCAGCAGTTTTCCGAGCGGAGCGGGATCTTTCCGGGCCAATTGCCCGAGCGCCCGGATCGCGTGGATGCGCACCCGCTCGTCGGTGGCATTTGAGGCCAGGGTCTTCAAAGTCGGCACCGCGCTGGAACCGCGCCGCGCCCACTCGTATTGAGCCTCTTGCCGAACCCTCTGATCGCGATGACCCAACAAGGACGACAGCTCCTCGGGCGTTCGATCCTTCATGCCGGCCGCGAGCAATTGCTGAGTCCGGGGCACCTCGGGATCGGCGGCCACCTCGGCGAAGATGGCTTTGTAGATTCGGCCTTTATTGCTCTTGGGCCAGCCCTCGTGCCAGTCGGCGAAGAAGATGGATCCGTCGGGCCCCAAGTCGACATCCGGTACTAGGGAGTTCCAGATCAGCGGGTCGTGCGCCACCAGCTCGTGAGTTGCTCCGGCGGGCCGCAATTGCAGCGAACTAATCCCGCTCTTGGCACTGGTGCCTTTGAAGTAGGCCAGTAGAAAGCGCCCGCGCAGCGCCTTCGGAAGGCTGGTGCCCGAATCGTGCACTAGCCCGCTGGGGCCGTCGCCGATGTTGGCGATGGGTGGCAAGATGGAGGCCGATTGCCCCTCGAACGGCGGGACCCACAACCGCTCCAGGTTCCACAGCCCCGCATTGCCCAACGGCGCGTGCTGATGCCCCACCCGCCAGCCCGAATCAGCCCCTTCGATCTCGGGCACCCAGCGCTCCCGGTCGCCTTGATCCGAGTCATTATCGCCGGTGAAGAGATCGCCCTCCTCGTTGAAGGCCAGTTCCTGCGGATTGCGCAACCCGCGATGGACCACCTCCAGCTTCGAACCATCGGGTTCGCAGCGGAACACCGCCCCCTCGTCGGGCAAATCGATCACCGTGCCCTCCTGCGTCACCACGTGGGCACCGCGATCGCCGCAGGAGAAGTACAGGCGTCCATCCGGTCCGAAAATGAGCCCATGCAAGTCGTGGCCCGTGAAGCTGAAACGCACCCCGAATCCGTGCAAAATCGCCCGCGCTTCGAGCGACTCGGGATGCACCTGGGGTTGGGATTGCAGCGCGGGTTCCTTGGGCTTTGGGATATTGCCCTGGACCGAACCGGCCGGCCCAATGTGCCACAGCGACGGGATCTCGGTAAACCACACCTGCCCCTGGCGAGCCAGCACACCACTGCCAATGCCGCTGAGGGGGCTGGTGAAGTGTTCTGCTACGATCTCGGAGTGGTCCGCCCGTCCATCGTGATTGGTGTCCTCCAGTTTGCGGATCACTTCCGTTTCCTGGCTCAGCGCTCGCTCGCCCTCGGGACCGAACCATTTCCGAATTTGGGCCAAGCGATCCTCCACCGTGCGCGAGGCCAGATCGTCCTCCAGCATGAACATGTAATGCCGGATATCGAGCACACTGGTTCGGTACCGGTACGTTTCGCTGGTGAACACGCGCCCCTGTTCATCCACCGAGAAGGCCACGGGATTGGCCAGTTGGGGTTCAGCGGCCCAGAGTTTGACCGACAGGCCTGGGGCTAGTTGGAACTGCTTGATCCGCTGTTCGCCCTCGGAGGATGGCGGCGCCAGAACAGGCATGGCCGTGCGATCATCTTTTACCAGCGGTCTGAAGCCGTTGGGTGCCGCGTTGTTTAGGCCTTTGCCCGCAGGCGCGATATCCGCACTGAAGGCAATGGGCATCAGCAGCATCAGCGGCGTGAGCGCCAGCAACAGAGATCGTATCCAGGGTGCGCGAGTCAACGAGCGGCGTGGCATGGGGCTAGCATGCAAATGCGGGCCCGCGTGGCCAAGGTTGAGTTGGGAGGAGTCGGGTGGGGTTGGGATTGGGCGATGGGATCGACGGATGCGTGCCGGTTCAGGAGTGAAGAGCGAAATTCATCGAGAATGAGTCGGCCACGAGGGCTGGAGCGAAAGGACTCCTGATTCGGCAAAGATCCCTTGTGGAGTGACTCGGGAAGCGGCCGGGAAGCGGTCGGGACGGAGTTTTCACGCCCCCGATTTCCACCGTGTTTCGACATTTTCCAAAACCTCACTTGCGCTTCAGTCGATGATTCCCTTTATTTGCCGGGCTCTAACGGAGGGCGGGGTCGCCAAGTGGTAAGGCACGGCTCTGCAAAAGCTGCA
The DNA here is from genome assembly GCA_026397675.1 of Verrucomicrobiota bacterium. Lineage (GTDB taxonomy): Bacteria > Verrucomicrobiota > Verrucomicrobiia > Limisphaerales > UBA9464 > SXXZ01. The sequence goes on along the minus strand of JAPLUH010000510.1, from coordinate 706 downwards.
TCGTCGGTTCGATTCCGACCCTCGCCTCCAGTGCGTTTTCCTCGGTTCCCCGAGGGTTTCTCGAGGCTCAACCTCCAAAATGCCGTTTACTGTCAGTAAAGGCGTCAGTAAACGGCACACTCGCTAGCGGAGGTGAGGGCAATGGTCTCACGCTTTATAACCAAGCCGGTTATGATGCCAAAATTCCGACGCTTCCGACGCGGGAAAACTTTCTGGTGCGAGGACGCCAAAAGCGGCCGACAGCAGTCCCTCGGCACCAAAAAACAAGGGCGACGCCACATGCCTGCTCCACGGGCGCAATGAGGCCCATGCCGTCCCCTTCGCCAACCTCCAGATAGCTCGCGCCTACCTGATGGCCGCTGACTCCAAGGCACCCACCCGGACCTGGGGGAACGTGTTCGAGGAGATCTTCAAGCTCAAACCCAAGTGGTGGTGCCGCCCCTCTCCGCCTACGAATCGCAACAGGCGACCGACTTCAGTCGCGAAATCCGTTTCCCGAGCCCTGTGCCTGCGATTCCCCGTTCAATACCCCAGCTCCGCCGTCGCGTTCACGTCATAAAACCATTCGCCGAGTTTCACTCCAGAGGTCCCGTCTAGGAGACATCCGACTGGCTGCGACCCGGCAGGCAAGCGGGCCATGGGGTATTTCCCGGGCACCAAGCAACGGGTGCATCTTGACATTGCCCCCACCGCTGCCCCTTTCCAG
>JAPLUH010000413.1 GCA_026397675.1 Verrucomicrobiota bacterium | reverse complement strand
GGCCGGATCCCTCTTTGTTCGGAGCGATTCTCGACTGGTGCGATTGGGTGGCACCGCCCTTCGGTGAGTCGCTCGATGCTTTCCATCGGCCCGGACTTCGGAAAGAGTTCCGCCATGTTTTCCCCACAGATTCGTGCGTCTTGGTTGTGGCTGGCCCTGCTGATTTTCGTAGGGTGCGCCTCGCCGGGAGGACGTCCGGTCCATTCCGCCGCCATGAAACTCCACCTGCGGACTCAAAGTACGGGAGCTTCCGAGCACGTTGAGTCTTGGGACCCACGACGCACGGCCATCATCGTTTGCGACCTATGGGATGACCACTGGTGCAAGTCGGCTTCTGCCCGCGTGGGAGAACTTGTTGAGCCCATGAACCGGACCCTGGATGCGGCGCGGAAGCAGGGGGTATTCATCATCCACGCGCCCAGCAGCGTGACCGCCTTCTATCAGGGAAGCCCGGCTCGAGAATTGGCCCGCAAGGCTCGTTTTTCGGCGACGCCCCAACCGCTCGCCACGGCGGAACGTTGGGGCACCCGCTGGTGCTGGCCCGACGCCTCACATGAAGGGGTTCTGCCGATCGATGATTCGGACATGGGCTGCTCGTGCTCCGGTACCAAGTGCACGATCCGTGAGGCGTGGACTCGTCAGCATCCGGGCCTACGGATTGAAACGGGAGACGCTCTGACCGACGACGGTCAGGAAACATGGAATCTTTTGGCCGAGCGCGGCATCGACCATGTCATCTTGTGCGGCGTGCATCTCAACATGTGTGTGCTGGGTCGCCCCTTCGCCATTCGGCAAATGGTTCGCATGGGCAAACACGTCGCATTGATTCGCGACCTCACCGACACCATGTACAACCCGGAACGTCCGCCCGGTGTGGACCACTTTACCGGCACCGATCGGGTAGTGGCCCATGTGGAACGCTATTGGTGCCCTTCCTTCACCAGCGCCGACATCACCGGTGGAAAGCCCTTCCGATTCCGCGAGGATCACCGTTGAACGCCACCGGCAAGATTGACGCCGTCACCCGAGACCGGTTGTGTTGAACGAGATCATGGCCAAGCCTGTTGCCTGCCTGCTGTGCCGCCATGAGCGGACCACTGCAATCGATTCCCTCACTCCCGAGGAGATCGGTCGCCTGTGGCACTACTTCGGCGTGACCCTCGGCCCGGAGGCGCAGGCCTCGTTCCAAGGGGCTGCACGAGTGATCCAGCACCGGTGTTTGGCCTGCGGGTTCGAGTTTTTTGATCCGGTGCTACCGGGCAATGGGGCTTTCTACACCGACTTGCAAACCCAGGTGGCACGGTATTACCCGGGTGATAGCCCCTCGTTTCTCCATGCAATCGACTTGGCTGTTCGAGTTGGTTCCCGCGATTGCATGGATCTCGGGTGCGGCGATGGAGGTTTTCTGGATTTGGCGCGTGCCAAGGGCATTGAAACCCACGGCCTCGACCTCAATCCCAAAGCGGTGGCGGCGGCGCAAGCCAAGGGGCATGCAGTCCAGGCATCCACTGCAGAGGCCTTCGCGCAAAGCCATTCGGGGCGGCAATTTTCATTGGTCACTGCTTTCGAGGTGATGGAGCACGTTCCTGATCCAGTGGCGTTTTTCCGAGACGCCGCCCGATTGGTGGCTCCGGGCGGGCATTTGGTTATTTCGGTTCCGCACGGGCAGGGGCTTTATCGTTGGTGGACTCTCGAACCGTGTCAGTGGCCGCCCCATCACATCACACATTGGCGTCGCTCTGATCTCGAACGTCTCGGTGAGCAGCATCAAATGGAGCCCGTCTGGTTCGGTTCCGATCCCTTGAGGGGCGTGCAAGTTCGAATCAGTCTTCAAACTCAGGGAGACTTGGAACACGTCTTGGGTCGAAGGCCGGCCAAACCGGGTCGATTCTGGACCGAGTTGATGACCTTCCTTTACCGGGTGGGGCTCTGCCGCCACTACCTCCGCTGGGGAACCAGTTTGCATGCGCATTACCGCAAGCCGCTGGGCTGAGCGGACGTAGGCGAACCCGCTTCGACAGAACCTAGCCTGAGCCTGCTTCCGCATCTTCCAAGGTGATCCCCTGAGTGATTCCTGTACTGATCAGCGCTCTACCCTGTGGGCTGCGATTCGAAGTCGGCCGCGTCTGCTGCTGGCTCTGTCCCTTTCAACTCTTGAATTCAACCCGATGAGAATGACGACCTGGACGAAACTCACCGCAACCCTGATGTCAGTTTTGGCCGTCGCGACGACTGCCCTGGCCGCGGAGGCATCGATGGATCACTTGGTTATTTCTGTGAATCCAAAGATTCTCAGGCCCACAACCCAGCCGAACCTCTCCGGAGTACTCACCCTCAAGGCCATCGACGCCCACGGCGCTGAGCAGTCTGTGCCGATTTCCGAGGCCGCGATCACGGTCAAGACCAAGGTCGCCAGCGGCGGTGTCACCGTGGCTGTCCTCAAGAACGGAAAGATCATTCCCAAGGAAGGCGGTGTAGCCACCGTCGAAGCCGTGGTCAAACGAAACGGCCGGGAGTTCAAGGCGAGCACCGACGTGGTCGTGAGCCCGTTCTATCGCGACTACCATCAGGCGTTGGTGCTGAAGCTATTTCTCGGCATGGAAGGCGAGCCGGTGGAGCGATTAGCCAGTGATCCCACCTTTCGGAAAGGCCACGAAGTCTTTTGCACGTTCGAAGAGGCGCTCGAAGTGATTCGCAAGACCGACAACCTGACGCGCGGAATACCCAAGATCATTTATCTGGTGGGCTGGCAGAAGGGCGGGCACGACCACGGTTATCCGGCCTGGAGCGAGGTCAACCCGCGCCTCAAGCGCTCGCAAGATGCCACGGCTCTCGCGAGCCTCCGATGGCTGATCCGCGAAGGCCGGAAGTTCAACACCACCGTCAGCCTACACCTCAACATGGTGGATGCGTACCGGCACAGCCCCCTGTGGGACGAGTACGTGGCTCACGACTGTTTTGCCAAAGATGAGAGCGGAAACCTGCTGGTGACGGGCATACAAGTGAAGGGCGATGACATGTACAACGTGGTCTACCCCAAGGAATGGGCCGCCGGTTTGGCGCAGCGGCGCATGGATGCGCTTATTAAGATGATTCCTGAGCTGAAGGCGGGGCACACGATCCACATCGATGTGTTCATTGCCAACCGTGATGGCGGCAAGCCCATCAGCCCCTGGCATGCGAAGCCCGAAAACGGCGGGCTGACACCGGAAAAATACGTCGAGACGCAGCGGCAGATTTTCCATTACTGGCGGGACCGAGGGTTCGATGTCACGGGCGAGGGAACGGGTTGGGCACATCCGCCCGGCGAGCACTTTGTTGGATTGCAGCCGATGTCGTGGTGGTACTCATGGAACCCCATGGAGGTCCCGGAAAGCTTGGGTGCGCGGGGTCGTACCGACCGTGACGGGGATGGTGACTTCCGCTTCGGCTCGAGCATGCATGGCGAGGAAATCTGGAAACAGGACAAGGACACCCTGCCGGGATTCCTGGGGATGTTCTGCCGCACCACGCTACCTTGGTACTACCTCGGCCGACTGGACCGGTTGAAGGTGGACGCCGGCGCAGTTCACTACAGCGGCGGGGTCATCGCGCGAACCGAAGACGGCAAGAAGATCATCCGCAAAGGGCCGTTCCTGCTGCGCGAAAACGACGACCTGTTCGTCCCCGCATTGTGGAACCCCAAGGAGATCGTGGCCTACAGCCGGCAGGGCTACACCGACAAGTCTTGGCAAGTGCCCGCCGACTGGGCATCGGTCAAGCAAGTGACTGTCCAGAACATCACCTTGCAAGGACTCGCTTCCGACAAGACGACGGTTCCGGTGATCGACGGAGCCCTTCGACTGACGCTCAAGGCCGACCAAGCGGTGTCGATTGTGCCTGCAGTCCGCAGCCGTTGATGCCTTTCGACACACCGTATCAGCCGGTTTCTGAAGTTAAGGCACCATTCGTGCCCTTCAGTGAATGCCCCCTGAAACACGTTATTCAGTGGACGATTCGTTGCCTGGCAGTGCCCTGACGCTACCTCGTCGGGAACGTGTTCAAGGGCAAGGTAGAAGGGATGGTCGAGGCGTTCACCAGCCTTCAAGACCAACTCCAACGCGAACGCCGTGCCATGGAGAAGACCTCAAAGGAACGCGAGAAGCAGATCGAGCGCGTCATCAACAATACCGTCGATCGCTACGGCGACATGCAAGGCGTCATCGGTGGCCAGATTCCCACCATCGACGCGCTCGAACTCGAGTCGGAGGCCTTGGTTGGAGCTCCAGCAAACGACGACTGAGTCGGTGATTTGTTGATTTAATGGAAACAAACAATCGTTGCAGACGCGACAGCCTGAGCTTAAACGCTCGATGAAAGACGAACCTCCCGAATTCACACCCGCGGTTGCCGACGCCACCTCGCCGGCGTAAATTGAAGATATGGGCATTGATGAAATCTGCGCTGAAGTGGAAGCGCTGCCTGTGGATGAGCGTAGGCGTTTGGCTGCCCTCCTTGTCTCGTTGAGGCACAAAGATTCGGTCGACTATCCCGCTCGGATGGCGCGGAAGATTGATGACGATTCACCCGAGAACTGGGTCACCTTGGAAGAGATGGACCGTAGGTTGACCGCTTGAGCGATGGCATACCGGTTATTGGTCTCCATCGAGGTGATCGAGTTTATTGAGCGCCTACCGGTAAAGACGCGGGAGGCGCTTCGCTTCGCCATTCACTCAATTGGTCGTGCCCCCTTGGGGCGATTCGATGCACTCCACCGCGACGCCATCGGTCGATGAATGCAGATCACGGTGACCCGTGACTACGCCCTAATGCACTGGGTGGATGGGGGTACCAGGGCGGATTCATCTGTATTTGGGTAGGCGGACGAATCGGCCGGGTTTCCGGTCGATTG
>JAPLUH010000284.1 GCA_026397675.1 Verrucomicrobiota bacterium | reverse complement strand
ACGGATCGCACGGCCAAACAAAGCTTGTCCCAAACCATGCCCAGAGCCGCGGTCGGGACGAACACATCAACCCCCTGACTGCCGGTGCGGGCATGGTTCACCCAGTAAAGATCGCCCAGTTCAGGGTCTGGCCGATGAACGATGCCTTGGCTCTGCAGAGCCAACGTCAGTCCCGGATCCAAAAGACCGGGAACCTCCAGGGCTTTGGGACCTTGAAAGGAAAACAGTCCGTAGTGCTCGGCCACGTCCACGGCCTGAACATCATCGGAGACGATGTAATGATCCAACCGCTCAATGAGGCTCTGAGTCAGGCCGGGCTCAACATCGAGCAACAACTCATCAGCCAGGGCATAGACATGGACATCGGCCTGCATCCGTCCCTTGGGCGAGGTAAAGGCGGCGTAGCACCCCTGCCCCGCTTGGAGCGCCTTGATGTCATTGGTCACCTGACCATGCAGCAGGCGCACCCGATCGGTCCCCAAAAGACACAGGCGACCCCGGAAACTCAGATCAGCCACACCGACCGAGTTCTGGATCGCCGAGTATTCGGCGGCGACATCGCCGTAGTGCGCCACCGCTTCCATGGATTGGAGTTCGGTAAAAACGGCATCCTGTTCGGCATGAAATTCCCGAAGTGCGAGCATATGATTGTCAGGCTGAAACGAACAACGGGATGGATGAAGGAACGGTGAAAGGAACGGTGAATGGAGCAGCCCGCCGTTGCTGGAGACTAAACCCTGCAGCGGCGAACCGAAGGCGGATTAATAACCCAATCACTCGACTCACTTCGTGCCCTGATCAATCCAGGCCCGAAGCAGACCGACCTCTTCTTTGCTGAAGGCCTGCCCCTTGCCTTCCGGGGGCATGTTTTCGTCTTCGGACATCAATCGTGCGACACTGGCCACGAAGGTGCTCTTGGCGCTGGCACCCTTCTCGAAACCCGCTCCGTCGGCGCCGCCTTTGAGGGTGGCCTCTAGGGAGTCCAACCGCAGCTTAGCCTTTTGCTTCTCAGGCCCGTGGCACTTGAAGCAGGAGCGTTCGAAGAGGGGCTTGATGTCCTTCTCATAGGTCACGCCCTGTTTGGTGGAAACCGGCGGCAATTTGCTGGCATCAAAGTCGGCGGCCGACAAACCCAAGGCGGCGGACAGAACAGCGGCGGAAGCGATTTTCAGGCTCATAATTCTCAGAGTTGAACTGCGATCAACGTGCAAGCGGACGACGGGGTCGTCAAAGCGATTCAATCGGTCGGGTACGAGAGCGTGCAAAGGTTCACACCATTCCCAAATCGATGAGGCGCATCGGCAGGGCTGGATCGCCCAAATCGAGGATGGCCAGACTGCGGGGTTGGTTGAAGCGGATCCGCCCGGCATAGCCCGGATTGAGGTAACGGATGGAATCCACCCGGGAATCATGCGGCTTATGGGTGTGTCCAAACACCACGACGGCGGGATGATGGTGATCGATGCTCCGGGCCAATCGGTCGTGCGGAGCGCGAGGATCGACAATATGATGAACCAGAAAGCGATATCCCCCGAGGTCGATGACCTCCGTCTCGCGTGCATCGAGGGGCAGGCCGTCGCAGTTGCCCATCACGGCCGTGACTGGGGCGATCCGTTCCAAACTCGCGAGGATTGATGGGTCACCGATGTCACCGGCATGGAGAATGTGATCAACCCCGGCGAAGAGCGCGGAAATCTGGTCGTCCCAGAACCCGTGGGTGTCGGAAATAAGTCCCACGGTCATCGCGTCGTTAATTAAGCGGTCTGCTCTTCGGCCTCGCCATCGACCTCGGCCGGTGGGGTGCATTCACCCTTTTCCTGCGGAGACTCCGAGGGA
>JAPLUH010000391.1 GCA_026397675.1 Verrucomicrobiota bacterium | reverse complement strand
CCCGCCGGTGGCATCCGACCTGGGGCGGTTTAGCACCCGAAGTGAACAAAACGCTCGACTCGGCCGGGGCCGGGAGTCCAAAGCGATGCAAATGGTCCCGACCTTGACCGCCTATGGATCCCACGCCTGGTGTGTGCGCTTCGCCGAGCGCGCCGATGAGGCGGCGTTCCTGCGCGGACGATCCTTGGCGGCGGCCTTGGCCCATTCGCTAGCCTCCCAAGGTGGGTCTCAGATTCGTGAGATCATCCCCGCCCCCACCACCTTGCTGCTGGATTTCCACCGCGAGGCCCAGCCCCTCGACCAAGCCACGCTGCAGCAACTCGTGGAGCAGGCATTCGCTCAGCCAGCGACGTCGGAACCGGAACGCTGCGTGGAAATTCCCGTTCACTACGGCGGACCTGATCTGGAGCGCGTGGCCCGTCACTCCGGCCTGAGCCCGGAAGCGGTGATCGAGCGTCATCATCAGGGCTGCTACCGGGTGCTTTGCCTCGGCTTCGCGCCCGGGTTCCCCTACCTCGGTGGCCTGGATACCGCGCTGGCCACTCCGCGACTGGACACCCCTCGCCCACGGGTGCCGGCCGGCAGCGTGGCCATCGGTGGCGACCACACCGGTATTTACAGCATCCCCAGCCCGGGCGGATGGAACATTATCGGCCAAAGCTCCACGGTGCTTTTTGATCCGCACGCCGCCGACTTTGAAAAGATGTTCCGATTGCGGGCCGGCAACCGGGTGCGCTTCGTGCCGATCGACGGACCTCCCGGGACCGAAGCCTCGATTCCGTCCGAAGGCGGGCTTTCACCGGGGTCTGCCGACGCGGCCCTGGTGACGACCGCCGTGTCGAATCGAGCCGGTTCTCCAGAGGGCGAGCCTGTCTTGCGAATCCTAGAACCGGGTCTCTGGATGAGCCTTCAAGACACCGGCCGGCACGGCTTCCGGCGCTTCGGCGTGCCAACGAGCGGCACGATGGATCCGCTCACCGCTGCCTGGGCCAATCGCCTGCTGGATAATTCTCCGGACGCCCCCGTGCTGGAACTCTGCCTACAAGGCCAACGTCTGGAGGCCCTATGCGACGGCTGGATCGCGGTGTGCGGCGGCTCGCACCCGCGGGGACAGGCTCCCTACCGGGCCTTCCGCGTCCGAGCCGGCGAGTCGATCAACTTCGGCCCCGGAGACTCCGGTGTCTGGACGTATCTGGCGGTGCCCGGTGGATTCCGTGCGGAGTCGTTCCTGGGCAGTCGCAGCACGAATCCGAGGGCGGGCATCGGTCACACCTTACGATCCGGCGACCTGCTCCTGCGGAATCTTGCGGGCGATTGGTGCCCACCCGCCGGTGTCGCCGCGCGTGGCGTCTCACCCGACCAATGTGTGGCCGATCGCGACACAGGCCCACTGCGCGTCTGGCCCGGTCCGCAGTGGGAGCAGTTCGACGCAGAAAGCCAACGCCGCCTCTTCGAAACCGAGTGGCGTGTCACTAGCCAATGCGACCGCGTGGGGTATCGACTGCGAAGCGATCGGGATGCCCGGCCTAGCACCAACCGACCGACGGAGCCTCCCCCCGGGCTGACCCATGGCCGAACCGACACGGCACCCGAACCCCCAGCCCCCGGTGGCCTCGTGTGGAACGGCGGCTCACTCATCTCGGAACCGGTGCTGCCGGGCTCGATCCAAGTGCCCGCCGACGGCCAACCCATCGTCACTTTGCACGACGGCCCGACCCTCGGCGGCTACCCCAAGATCGCCTGGATCGATCCCCGCGACCTACCCCGCTTGGTCCAACGCCGCTCCGGCCAAGCCGTCCGATTCGCACCCGCGCAGGCAACCCGGTGAGGCGGCTGGGCCGGCCGGCGAACCTCTGTTCACACCGGCCAAGGCTGGGTCAAGCCAGCCAGCGGATTTTGATTTCCTTTTCCAACACCCGGAACTCCGGGTCACCCGTTACGAGTTCGGCCTTGCGCTCCTTAGCCAACGCGGCAGCAAAGGCGTCAGCCAGGCTGATCTTGAAGCGGGCCTTGAACCCAGCCGCCACATCGGCCAAGCGGCGGTCGGCAGCGTGGAATTCGATGGGGGCCGCCAGCAACTCTCCGGCGATGGAGGCCCAGACGGTTTCACCATCCTTGCGGCGGATGGTGTATTGCACCTCGGCGTAGTTGACCTCGGTCATGTGGACCGACCGGTTCTGCTGACCGGCCCGCTCGAGCAAATCGGCGACGGTCTCGGCACCCGGCTCGTCGCGCAGGAGGGCCAGGAGTGCGTAGCTATCGAGAACTTGTGTTGCGGCCATGCTTGGTTTCCTCGAGTTCCTTTTCGGCGCGCCGGTGATCAGCCCATTCCTCGGCTAATGGCTTATCGCCGGGCTTGCGCTTCAAGATGCCTCGGAGTCGCCGGATGCTGACCGCGGTAATCGGCTTGAGGAGAATTCCCTCAGGGGTGGCTTGAACCACGGCCCGGGTGCCCTCCTCGATCTCGAACTGCTTCCGCAGCCACATCGGGATAACGACCTGCCCCTTGGTCGTGAACCGGACGGACTCGGGTTGGACGGTAGCACTCATTAAATTAATTCTTACTTGTTAACTATTTTCTGACCATCGATTTTTTTCTGACAGTTTAACCAGGCGTTGCTTCTGCGAAATAAATTCATGGCAGCCGCGAAAGGCCTCATGCATCCACTTCGCAGGCGTTGCTATTCAACGGATTGAACCCTCGACTGAAAGGCCTTGAATCAAAACTGCTCGCAGATCACCCGAAGCACCAACCCTGGATCAACCTCACCCGGGATCCACCTCCCCTTGCCGTCCGTGACCTCTCGAGCCACGGAGTCGCTCGCAATCCCCTTCTCTGCTTCCATCGGGCCATGCGATCGACGGCCAGCTGGGATCTGAATTGCGATCTGGGCGAGGGGGAACCTTGGGCGCGGACGCGGGCGCTGTTGCGGCAAGTGACCTCGGCGAATGTGGCCTGCGGCGGGCATGCCGGGGATGCGCTCACGATGGAGCGGGTGGTGGTCGAGGCGAAGGCTCTGGCGGTCCGACTAGGAGCCCATCCTGGAGTGCCCGGCGCCTTCGGACGGGGCGAGGTGACCCTGTCGCCCCGGCAACTCCAGACACTCGTGCTCCAGCAAGTTGGTGCGCTGGATCTGTTGGCCCGACGGCAGGGCAGCCGGTTGCACCACATCAAGTTGCACGGCGCGCTGTATCATGCGGTGGAGAACGACAACGCCCTCGGCCGGGCCTATGTCGAGACAGTGGCGCGGTGGTTCCCCAAGGTGACAATTTACTCGCGCGCCGGAGGCCTCCTACTGACGTTGGCTCACAAAGCCGGGATCGCAGCGTGGGCCGAGGGGTTCATCGACCGGGCCTAC
>JAPLUH010000539.1 GCA_026397675.1 Verrucomicrobiota bacterium | reverse complement strand
ACATCGATCGGTTGACCTTGCTGCGCCAAGCCACTGAAGCCGGGTTTTCCATCGGAACCATCGCATCCATTTCCCTCGAATCCCTGCAATCGTTGCTGTCGAACTCGGGACGCGGATCTTCGTCGGTGGGTAGTTCTCGAGGGGTGGCTCTGGGGGTCTCGGAAGGAGCCCCAAGAAATACGGGTAAAGTAGGAGAAGTGGGCTCTCCGAACCTCTCAGACATCACTCGCTCCCCATTCGCAGTGACTGAACACTCCATCGAGGGCACGTGTGGTTTTCTGGAGGGAACCTTCGAGGCGGTCCTGCGCATGGATACGGTGGCTCTTGAAGGCTTGTTGGAGCGGGCCTCGGTGGCGATGGGGCAGATGCGTTTACTGAGCGAGTTGATCGTCCCCTTGGTCGAGCGGATCGGTGAGGGGTGGTTGAGTGGGCAGGTCAAGGTGGCTCAGGAACATGTGGCTACGGCGGTCCTAAGAACCTTTCTGGGCAACATCGCTCGGCCGATTGCCCTGCACCCGCGGGCGCCCGTTCTGGTGGTGGCGACACCCGCGGGCCAGCTTCACGAACTAGGGGCCATTATCGTTGCTGCTGCGTCGACCAGCATGGGGTGGCGGGTGGTTTATGCTGGGGCTTGCCTGTCTGCCGAGGAGATCGTCAGTCTAGCCATTCACCAGGGAGCGAGGGCCGTGGGCCTGAGTGTCGTACACCCTACGGATGATCCGATTCTCCCTCAGGAACTGAAACTCCTGCGACGACTGCTCCCCGGAGCCACCCGCATCCTCGTCGGGGGGCGGGCCAGCAGCGCCTACCAGTCCGATATCGATGCGATCGGTGCCATTCGAGTGGGAAGCCTTGAAGATCTCAGGTCGCAGCTCAATCAGTTGCGAGGTGAAAACTCCGCGGGCCCCGTTGATCGTGGCTGAAGCGCTCCTCGAAAAGAGTGATTCTGCAGCCAGTGAGGTGCGGCAGTGAACTCCAGCAGTGGGGTGCTGAAGGCAGCGTTCAAAAGGTTGTGTTCAGGCGAACCTTCAGGATCGTGAATCCCCTGAAATTCCACAGATCCTTCGAACCCCGTTGGATCCTGAAGACCTTGAAGTCCTGTTTTTTGGGATCCCTAGGGGTGATCGGACCTCTGACTCCTGATCGCTGGGATTCTCCGGCGACGAGATTCCGGGAGTAGTGCCCTCCCGGAAACCTGATTTGCCGCCAAACCGTTCAGCGCGAGCCCGGCCCCATCGAGAGCAGGAACATGATGTTGTTCGGCGTCTTTTTGAGTTTGCCAAGCAGCAGATCCATCGACTCCACCGCCGGAACCCCCACCAGAGCGCGGCGAAGGACTGAGATCCGTTGGTACTCGTCGGGATGGTAGAGCAGCTCCTCCTTGCGAGTGCCGGATTTCTCAATGTTGATCGAGGGGAAGACGCGGCGGTCCACCAGAGATCGATCGAGATGGATCTCCATATTTCCGGTGCCCTTGAACTCCTCGAAGATGACCTCGTCCATTCGGCTTCCTGTGTCCACGAGGGCGGTGGCCATAATGGTCAGGGAACCACCTTCCTCAATGTTTCGGGCTGCACCGAAGAATCGCTTGGGCTTGTGGAGCGCATTGGCGTCCACGCCGCCGGAGAGGATCTTGCCTGAGTGCGGTTGCACGGTGTTGTAGGCGCGGGCCAATCGGGTGATGGAGTCCAAGAGGATGACCACGTCCTTCTTGTGTTCGACCATTCGTCGGGCCTTTTCGATGACCATTTCGGCCACCTGAACATGCCGCTCGGGCGGTTCGTCGAACGTGGAACTCACGACCTCGGCCCCTCGACAGGAACGCTCCATGTCGGTGACCTCTTCCGGTCGCTCATCGATCAGCAGAATGATGAGGTGGCTGTCCTGATTGTTCTTCAGGATGGCATTGGCCAGCTTTTGCATGAGCACCGTTTTGCCGGTGCGGGGCGGGGCGACGATGAGTCCGCGGGTGCCCTTGCCGACTGGGCAGACGATGTCTACTACTCGAGTGCTGTACTCATCCTGTGCGGTCTCGAGCAGGAAACGTCGGTTCGGGAACAGCGGGGTAAGGTTGTCGAAATGGGTCTTTTCCTTGGCCTTGTCAGGATCGATTCCGGCCACGCGCTCAACCTTGAGCAGGGCGTAGAACTTCTCTTTATCCTTCGGTGGGCGAACCTGCCCTTCGACATCATCGCCAGTGGCGAGATCGAAGCGCCGGATTTGCGAGGGGGAGACATAGATGTCTTCCGGGCAGGGCAGGTAGTTGAAGGCTGGGGAACGCAGGAAACCGAAGCCCTCCGGCATCACCTCTAAGACACCACGAGTGTTGATGATGCCGCCGGCAGCCAGGTTGCGCTGGACGATCTGGAAAATGATTTCCTGCCGTTTGAGCGTGCCGTAATTCTCGATACCGAAGTGCTTGGCCACATCGGCCAGAGAACCGATGGGCATCGGCTGCAATTCGTGCAGGTTGAGATTCTTGGGCTCCACAACCACCTTCGGTTTCTCCGGGGCGGCGGGTGCGGGAGTATCATCGTTGGGCGCAGCCATCCGGGCCCGAGGCGGCAGCGGAGAGGCCTTTGCTACCAAGGGTTCATCATCAGCCTCTCGCGAACCGGCCGGTTCTGGAGCCGGCGGCCGAACAGTGAGAGAGGTGTCTTCGGCGATCGACTCTGCCTTAGAGGCCTTGGGAGCCTTAGAGGCCTTAGGGGCGTCTGTGGAAGTCGGTTTTTCTTCGAGCAGTTCTGGTTGGGCTTCAGCTTTCTTGCGGGGCGTCCGGGCCTTCTTGGGCGCGGACGGGTCTTTAGGTGCGCGGGGCATTTGAAAATGGGTTTGGATCGGATGGGCTTGCCTCGGTAGCGCCTTTGAAGACGCCAACGCAGTTCCGAACGGGGATTTTACCGGGGAAAATTTTTGGCAACATCGAGGACTGTGTTGCCGCCTGCGGAGCTTCAAGATCCTTCTGAACCGAGGGCGCCGCAAGTTATTTAGAGTGACAAAATCTTTTCCATTGGTTTTTCGAAATATTGGAACCACTCGGTAGGCCATCCTCAAGCGCTTCCCTGCCTTGTGGTGGTGGGTGAGGCTCCGTACCGTGCCGGGACGGTGAATCGCATTCTCGTCCTGTCTCTTTCCGGCATTGGCGACACGCTCATGGCGACCCCGATGCTGCACGAATTGCGTCTCCAGTACCCGTCAGCCGCTCTGGATGTGCTGGTTTTGTGGGGTGGAGCTGTGGAAGTCCTTCGGGGCAATCCTCATGTACGGGAGGTAATTCGACATGATTTCCTGAAGGCGGGGAAAGTTTCGTCGGTGGCCCGTTGCTTGGAATTGCGAGGTCGCCGCTATGACCTCTCCATCAACACCCATACTCAGGGTCGTCGTGGATATCGGCTGATTGCCCGCTTGATTGGCGCCCGTGTGAGACTGAGTCACGAATATGAAAATCAGTCATGGATGGATCGATTGTTGGTGACCCAGTCGCTGCCTCAGGATTATTCGCTGCATGTGATGGAGAACAATGCCCGACTGTTGGGAGTGTTGGGTTTGTCCCCCCGGTTGCTGAGCCCTGGGTACGAAGTTTTCCTCTCTGAAGAGGAGCAGCGATGGGCTGTTGGTTGGTTGGAGAATCGAAAACTTCTGGGGCGCCCGTGGTTGGGCATCCACACCGGGTCGGGCGGCACCAAGAATCTCGCGCTGCGTCGATGGCCTGTGGGTCACTACGCCCAACTGCTTCAGGAATGGCGACGGCGGTGGCCATCGATTCCCGTCGTCCTTTTTGGCGCTCAGGAAGAGCGGGCCTTGCACGAGCAGTTGCGGCAAGCGGGCGCTGAATTCGTGGAGGCCGAGTGTCCCGGTTTGCGGGAAGCGATGGCTTTGGTAGCCCATGCCCAGGGGTTTCTGAGTGTGGACACCGTGTTCATGCACATCGCCGCCGCGATGGGAGTGCCCCGTCAGTGGGTGATCGAGACACCCACCTTGAACCGGCCGGTGCATCCGAGAAGAGACGATTGGACATTAATTCCCAATCCCTCCATCGCTGGACGGCACCTCGACTTTTATCGTTATGACGGCCGACCTATCGCCGGCACTGCCGACGAGTTGGTTGGTATGATGTCTTCGGTTTCGGTGGAGTCGGTCCTGAGTTTTTTGGAACCGTGGACCGCGGGCATCCGGACGGGTAATTCGCAATAGCCTTACCGTCCAACAACCGAACGAGCCTCGGCCAGTTCCACAAAATTGGCCAATAAGCGCAGTCCGTTTTCTTGACTCTTCTCTGGATGAAACTGGGTGGCGAAGGTGTTTCCACGCCAGACGGACGAAGCGAAGGTGGGACCGTAGGTGGTTTCGGTGGCCACGATCTTTGGGTCGGCGGGGCTGGGGTAAAAACTGTGCACAAAGTAGAACCAGCTGCCCTCGGGGATGCCGCGGTAGAGCGGGCAATCGGGTTGGCGAAGGTGAATTTGGTTCCAGCTGATTTGTGGGATTTTTAGGTGAGGCATCTCCACGGTGGGTTCGAATCGAACGACCGGGCCTTGAAAAGTCCCGAGTCCTGCGGCACACGAATTAAATTCTTCGCTTCGATCGAAGAGGGCCTGATATCCGACACAAATCCCCAGAAAGGGTCGATCGGCGGCGATCCATGCGCGCACCGCATTCAGAAGCCCCTGTCGTTCCATGGCTTGAATGCAGTCATCAAAGGCGCCGACACCGGGCAAGACGATGCCTTGAGCGCCGGCCAAGGCCTCCGGAGTGCGCGTTCGCACCACCTCCGCACCCGCCTTACGGAGGGCTTTTTCCACGCTGCGGATGTTTCCGGAATCGTAATCGAGAAGCGCGATCACCGGGGTTGAGACTATGCTTCAAGTCCCGTTTGGTCCATGCCGGAGCCGGGAATTGCGCCGAGAGAGGTGAGTTCGCGTTCGGTCTTCAAGCGGAGCTGACCGCAGGCCGCATCGATATCGTGCCCCTTTTCTAGACGGAGAGTGCAAGTCACTCCCATGTTCGACAGGGCCTCAGCGAATCGCTGGCAGCGGGATTCGTCCGGGCGTTTCCACGGCAATCCTTCGACGGTGTTGTAAGGAATCAGGTTCACCTTCGCGTGCAAACGTCGTGCAAGATCGGCCAATGGTTTTACCTCTGCGAGTGCCTCATTGACCCCATCGATCAGGATGTACTCCAAGGTGATCATTTTCCCCTTCTTCTCCAAATATTGGCTACAGGCCTGTGTCAGCTCGGCCAGCGGATACTTCCGGTTGATCGGCATGATTTGGTTTCGAACCGCGTCGGTTGCCCCGTGAAGAGAGATTGCCAAGCGGAACTGTTCGGGTTCCTCGGCCAGTTGGCGGATTTTTGGAGCCAAACCGCTGGTGGAGATGGTGATTTTCCGGGCACCGATCCCACCGCCCCACGGAGCGTTGAGCGAGCGCAGTGCCACCATTAGATTGTCATAATTGGCCATCGGTTCCCCCATGCCCATGATCACCAAATTGTTGACCAGTCGGTGGCTGGTGGCCTTGTCGTGAGCAGGCTCCTCTGGGGTATGGGGTTGTTGGGCGTGCCAGCATTCCACTCCGATGATCTGCCCGATGATTTCCCAAGGGGCGAGATTTCGCTTCCATCCATCCAGACCGCTGGCGCAGAAGCGGCAGCCGTAGGCGCAGCCCACTTGAGTCGATACACAGAGTGTGTGGCGGTCAGCGGCCTCGCCGTAAAGGGCAGGGTTGGCGGGTATCAGAACGCTTTCGATCAGAGCCCCGTCCTTCAGACGCCACAGGAATTTCTGAGTACTATCTCGCGAGCCCTGTTTGCGCACCAGACCCAGAGAACCCAGGCTCCAAGTCGAGGCGAGCTGGGCTCGCAGCAATTTGGAAAGGTTGGTCATGGCGTCCCAACTCCCGGCGCGTCTGACGTAAAGCCAATCTAGGAGTTGGTCCAATCGGTACGTGGGTTCGTTCCATGCCGCGAATTGAGAGGCCAGCGTCGTCCGAGTTTCGTTCCGAATATCCGGTAAACTGTTGGACTGGGGCGTGGGAGATTCCTGATTTGGGGGATTCATGACGATGCGGACACGATGCGAATTGAGAACAGCGGGCCTTCGAAGTTCTCAGTCGTTTAAAAAGTAGCTTAGATTCTCTAATTCGATGGCGAGATTCACATGATTCACCACCACATGTTCCGGAACCACGGGCACGATTGGGGCGAAATTGAGAATCCCCAGTACACCCGCCTCCACCAGGCGATTGGTCACCTCCTGAGCCGCAGCCGCAGGTACCGATAAGATTGCCATTCGAACATGGTGCTCCGACAACGTTGCCTCCAGTCGATCCATACCGAACAAAGGCACCCGGAGAGGGGTTTCTCTGGGACGATCCGGGTCCAAGTCGAACGCGGCCACAATTTCGAATCCCTCGGGTTCGAACCCTCGATACTGAAGCAGCGCACTTCCCAGATTACCCACACCAACAAGGACCACGGGTTGCAGCCGGTTGGTTCCCAAGTGCGACGTAATCATCTCCGCCAACTGAATTGCATCGTAACCGAGCCCTCGCGTACCGAACTGTCCCAGATAGGTCAGATCCTTGCGCAACTGCGTCGGCTTGACCCCGGCAGCCTTGGCCAGAGCCTCACTGCTCACCGTTTGAATACCGTTACCCTTCAAACGTTGCAGACAACGCAGATACTGGGAAAGACGGTATACCGTTTTCCTAGGGATCTCTGGTCGCGCCGACTTGTTCACTTCTCAAAGGTTGCAAAGTCTCCATGTCTACCGCAAGCGATTTAAATAAAGTGACAGGTTCAAAGTTATTGACGTGGAAGAGGATGTGTTTAGTTTTTGGTGATGAGGTTGGCGCGGATCAAGGGGCAGGAGGGGAGGAGTGCGGTTTACCACTGCATTTCGAGGACTGTGGGTGGGGAGAAGCTCTTGAATGAGGCGTGTCGGGAGAAGATGTCTGAGATTCTGATGTCGCTTTCGGCGTT
>JAPLUH010000184.1 GCA_026397675.1 Verrucomicrobiota bacterium | reverse complement strand
AGCCACTGATCGGGCTTGGGTTCGGCATTGGCCAAGGGTTCGTTGACCAGGGTGACTGTCTCGATCTTGTTGTCGACCATGACGTACCGGCCGATGGGCCAAGCTCCACCCATGCCTCCCATACCGGGGTCTTCTTGGCCGCCGCCCTTGGTGTGCTTTTTGCCCAGAAGCAACGAGCGGGTGGTCTTACCGTCGGCTCCCAGCAGTTCTACGAGCACCCCCGGACCTTTGTCTGGAGCGATGAGTTCCAGTACCGGCAATCGGGATGGCCCGATTTGCACCGGTTGGGTGGCCTTGAGGTCGACCAGCTTCCGGACGAATTCTTGGATGGAACCGAAGTTGGCCGGGTAGCCGCCGCGCTCCTTCACTGTCCAGTCGTTGCCGGACTTGAGGATGTTCAATTGGTTGGTGCCCTGGGTGATGCGCAGCCCCGAGAGGGCGGAGGCATCGAACCCAGGCAGCACGGCTCCACCGATTTGCGACGAGGATTGTTGGTATCCAGCCGATTGCTGATTGCGGACATAGAGGCCCGCCCCGCCCAGGGCGAGACCGACGGCGACGAGGATGGCCAGTTGTTTGGTGTTCATTTGGCGTTCGTGCGGTTTTTACGGGCGATGGCCAGGGCAATTCCTGCGGCGGAAACCAGCAGGGGCATCGCAGCGATATTCAGCCATTTGACCCGATTTTCGAGATTCTTGACGTCCACATCGAGGTTACGGCGCTCCTTGCGGAGGTCTTTCCGTGCCTCGATTTGCTGCTTCTTGAAGTTGGAGATGGCGTCCTGCTGATCCTTGGTGAGGATGATTTTGGAGGTGTTGCCTTCTTGCTTGATCTGGACGTCGTTCAGTTTGCTCTGAAGTTGTTCAACCTTTTTGTTGAGACCCTCGATCTTGCCCTGATAGCGGGCGCGTGCCTCGCCTTCCATCCGTTGGACGACGGTGAACGGACGGCTCACCGAGGCCCGGCCGCGGGCTCCGACCAAATTGACATCGCCGGAGGCCTGTTCTACGAGGTTCTGCACCAGTGCCAAATTGCCATTGCGCGGCATGGCCATTCCCAACATCGGGTTGACCTCGACGGAGTAGGCATCGTTGAGGAAGTCCACGTCACCGAAGAGGTACACGACGGTATCGGACTTGGCCTCCTTGAGGCTGGTGGCGTTGGTAGCTCCGGGTTTGCCATCGGGGAAGGCCGTCTTGAACTTGCCCGACAGGCGGAGGGCCAGCGGGTAGTTGGTCTGGGACGGAGCGAAGTCGTCGAGGATCTTGGCGCCGTTGAACTGCGAAGTCATGCCATCCACCAGTTGGGAATCTTTGGAGGACTTGAGCAGCACGTCCGCACGCAGGCCCTCGGCCGGCGTTCCGGTGAACGCACCAGCGAAGGGAAGCCACAGGTTGTCGCTCTGACCGGTGACCGCATCGTCACGGTTCACGCCGTCGGCGTTGAGAAACAAGAAGGCCGGCACGGGTTGAGGGCGACCGTCACGTCCTTGAAGTTCGCGGCTGAAGGTTCGGTCGGCCACCACCTTGGAGGTGTCGAGACCCATGCCCCACTTTTCGAGGAGTTTTGGGAGGGAAGATCCACCGCCAAGATTCATCCCCATCGGGTTGGGATTGCGGTTGTCGGTGATGCACTGGGTGTCGAGGAACGCGATGAGTTTGCCACCACGCAGGATAAATTGGTCGATGGCGTATTGAGCCTTCTCCGAAATATCTTTGGGGTGAACGACCATCAACACCTGGATCTTATCCGGGATGGTGTCGGTTTCCATCGGGACGCTCTCAACCGTGAAATCCCGTTTGAGTTCGCTGAAAGTGATCCACGGCTGCTGCTGCTGGGGTTGACGCCCCATTTGCATCATCATGGGGTTCATTGCAGGCCCGCCCAACACGGGAAGCGGGCTCATGACACCCAGCACCGGTTTGTTGGTGGCGATGACCTGCGAGATGACCCGGGCGATGTCGTATTCGAGCAGCTTCTCGCGCTGCGGGGACAGGAACGGAATGGCCTTGGTCTCGGGAGCGAGGCTGACAGCCATGCCGAAGTAAATCGGATCGCCGCCCATTTGCCCGAGCGACACGGGTTCGATGCCGTCGAGCTTGGCGGTGTCTTCGGCATCCGAGTCGGGCTCGGGATCGAGCCGCTTGATAGTGATTTTGCCCCCGGAAGCAGCCCGGAACTCCTGAAGAAGGTCTTCAACGGTTTGGGCGTAGTTCTTGATGGCACTGGGCATCCGGTTCTCGCCTCGCGAAACGTAGAGTCGAACTTCTACGTTGGAGTCGATCTTGGAGAGGATCTTGCGGGAACCCTCGGACAGGGTGTGCAGGCCGTCAGCCGTTAGGTCGAGACGGGCCCGCACCGGGCTGAACAGCAGGTTCAGGCCGGTGATCGCGACGAAGGCCAGGCCGACGCCCGCGGTCGAGAACAGCAGGGTTTGAATCTTGGTCTGTTTCATTACTCAGGAAAGGTCAGAAGGTTTAGGCGCCGCGCAGGCCACGGAGGATAACACTGGTGCCAAAGAGGCTGAAGACGATCACCGAGGCGAAGAAAAGCAGGTCTCGGAAGTCGATCACGCCTCGCTGGAAGCTCGCGAAGTGGGGCATCACGGAGAACCCGGTGACGAGTTCTACCAATCCGGCCGGGGCCCATCGCACCAGAAGGCTGGTGACCGGTTCCCACCCAGCAAGGATGAGGAAAAAGCAGATGACTACCGACAGGATGAAACTAATAACTTGGTTTCGGGTGATGGCCGAGGTTGCCACTGTGACGGCCAGATAGGACCCAGCCAACAGCAGGCTGCCCACATATCCAGCGAAGATGGCGCCACCGTCGGGGTGTCCGAGGTAGTAGACGGAGCCCACCACCGGGAAGGTTAGTGCCAGCGCCAGAGCCAAGAAGGCCCAGCAGGCCAGGAATTTGCCGATGATGGCCTGCGCCGCGGTGACCGGCATGGTCAGGAGCAGTTCGAGGGTGCCTACGCGGCGTTCTTCAGCCCACAGGCGCATGCCAGCGGCCGGCACTAGGAACAAGTACAACCACGGGTGCCAGTTGAAGAAGGGGCGCGAGAGCGAGGCTTCTCCCAGCTCGAAGAACCCGCCGAGCATGAAGGTGAAGAAGCCGTTGAGAAGCAGGAAGATGACGATGAACACGTAGGCTACGGGCGATGCAAAGTAGCCGTTGAGCTCACGTTTCAGGATCGTCCAGATGTTCCGAAGCGATTCATTCATGGGGATGAGAGTTTAGAAAGAGGGTTGATGCGGGGATGCCGACCGGATCCAGCGGAGGATTTTTACCGCGGGTAGTTGGCGTCAGGAGCGATTATTCTCGGGTTTTGACGGAATCAGGGAGGGTGATTGCCCGGAAAACGTCGTCCAGACGACCTTCTTCAGTGTGCAGCTCATCGAAGCTCCACCCAGATTGGGTCGCAGTCTGAGCGACCGACAGTGACAAGTCGGCCCGGGTGGATTTGTCGCGCGGGAAGACCCGTGCCGAAAGCGACCCGTCAGGATTGTCCTGCAGGCTGACCCGTCCGGCCACCGGGAGTGAGCCCAGTTTCGACTTCAGGGTTTCGGCGGCCACGTTTCGGACACGCAGGTGCACAGAACCGGCTGTTTCTGCCCGAGCTTTTAGTTCGGCCGGGGTGCCGTTGGCCACCACGGTGCCTCGGTCGATGATAATTGCCCGCGAACAACAGGCCTCGACCTCCTCCAGGATGTGAGTTGAGAAGATGATGGCCTTGGTTTGGCCCATGCGCTTGATGATTTGCCGGACCTCATGCTTTTGGTTCGGATCGAGGCCATCGGTGGGCTCGTCCAGCACGAGGACTTCGGGGTCATGGAGGATGGACTGGGCGAAACACGTGCGGTGCCGGTAGCCCTTGGAGAGGGTGTCCACGCTTTGGTGGAGAACGCCTTCCAGGAAGCACAAGCCGGCCACCTTAGCCACGGCGGCGTCGATTTGGGCGCCCCGCATGCCTCGAAGTTCGGCTGTGAATCGCAGGAAGCCATTGACGGTCATGTCCGAATAGCACGGAGCGCTTTCGGGCAGATAGCCGATGAGTTTCTTGGCAGCGATGGGCTCTTCGGCCATGTCATGGCCACCAATGCGGACCCGGCCCGAGGTGGGTGGGAAAAACCCGGTGATCATGCGCATGGTCGTCGATTTCCCGGCGCCATTGGGCCCAAGGAAACCGAGGATCTCGCCACGGCGGATCGTGAAGGAAACTCCGTTCACCGCCCGCTTGGGCCCGAACTCCTTGATCAAATTTTCTACGTCAATCATTGTCAGAGTCGTGGTGTCAATACGTCAAAGTGCGCTCGCAGCCGAGGTGGAAAGGTCGCTGTCAATGCTGCGAAAAATCAGCGGAATAGCGACAGAGAGGTTGTTCGTCAACCCACGGCGTTAAAGCGACGCAGATTGGATTGAAACAATCCATTAACCACCAGCGGTTCCGGACTATAGACAGTTTGCCGGAAAAGTGTTCAAAGTTTTTTTGACGACCCGAGGCGAAAGACATCGCCAACCGTTTACAACATTGACCAGCGATTTATTCCAGCGCTCGTGCCACTCCCACGGCCAAACGCTGGCGGTAGGCCGGAGTGTTGATGCGTTGCGATTCTTCGGCGTTGGATAAAAAACCTCCTTCGACCAACACCGCGGGGCGGTTCTGTCCCCGCAGCACGTCCATAAATCGGGCGCGTCGGATACCGCGGTCGGCAGTCCCGGTGGCATTGAGCAGGTGACGGTGGATGCGCTGCGCTAAAACGACGTTGGCCGCGTCGTGTTGATTGTTGGGGAAGGTGGCGGTGGTGTCATCGGCGTACACGCGGGTGGTGGTCGAGGTGAGCCCGCACGGCGTCAGGCAGTAGGTTTCCAGCCCATGGGCCTGGGTGTTGGGGAAGGCCGAGTTAAAATGAAGGCTGATAAACAGCCCTGCTTGTTGGGTTTCGGCCATTCGCACTCGGTCGGTCAGCGACAGCTCTGAATCATTGGTTCGTGTTAGGTAAACGGTCCATCCTTGCGCCTCCAGTAGCGGCTTCAAACGCAGCGCCCAGTCGAGGGTGAAGTCTTTCTCAAAGCGGTTACCCGTCAGGCAGCGTGAG
>JAPLUH010000449.1 GCA_026397675.1 Verrucomicrobiota bacterium | reverse complement strand
TTGGATGGCCCGGAAAACCCCGCGTTCTTGTGATTCAGTTGCATCACAACCGCAGGGCCCGGTGGTGTTGGCATCCAGATCATCGAGTAGGCACCCACTGAAACTATCGTAAAGCCCGGCCGCGACAAAACTCGTGCTGTCTTCGGCATTGCTAGAGCTTCGAAAGCGAATTTTCCGAGTGGGATCGAAGCCGCTCAAAGCGTTGGTCACCACGCCACGCAGTGCTGGGCTGAAGGAAGCCTGGCCCGTGATTAATCCTCGAATGGCAGCCAATTGAATGTGCACGGCGTTAATGTCCGGTGGGAAATTCGTGAACCCCGAAAGCCGTCGGGATATGGCCTGGTGCAACGTGCCTTCGCCGGGAAGCGATTGGTCGAAAAAGGATTCCCATAGGTCGAAGGAGAACGCCACGGCCGGTTCGCAATTGCTGGGGATCGTTCGACGCAGGAGGCCGTAATTCACTGCCTTGCCACCGAAATGTTTCCGGTCGGCCGGCATGAGCGTGGTGGTCACCGCACTGAAGGAACCCAGTATCGCCTTGGGCTGCAAGTGGACCGCTGGCGTCGATTTGAGTTCACTGAGCAACCGTCGGGTTTGTGCATCCAATTGTCCCTGGATGTCAGCGACCGAGACCTGGTTGTAGCCATAACGGAGGCCTGCCCGCAGAACGACATCCCGACCATCGAGTTGGTGGATGCGTTGCTGGAGATTTGTGTCGGCGATGTAAGCGAAGGGCAGGGAGTTGGCTCCGGCGTATAAGGCGGCATGAGAATTGGGCGTCGCGGGAACGAACGAAATAATCCCGGCGACATACGGGATTTCGGCAGGAATGCCATCGGTTAGGAGGATGTCCGACGACGTCAGTCGGCCGTCGTTGTAAGCCTGTGCGATCTGGGTTCCCGGAATGAACTTGAGTCGTCCCACGGCCCATCCTGTGGAGTAGACCTGATCTCCTTGGACCCACCTAAAAACACTTCCCAATGGAATACCTTGGGAAACCAGTGAATTTCCACTCGCTTGAGCCGCCTCCGCTTGCTCGAAGGAGGGAAAATACATGGCGCGCATGCCTGGGGCGGCATCGACAGCAGTGCACACCGAGCGGAAAAACCGGGCCACCCATTCCGTGGGGTACGCGTCCAATCCGGCGAATTGAATTCCCCATTCGGGAATCTTGGGATCCGGTGGTAAAAGAATGGCTCCCAAGACAATTTGTTGGTCATTGGTTCGCAGCGAAATTGCGTCGAAGGCCGTTTGACTCAGACTTGCGAATCGGGGCAGTCGAGCCTTGGCGAAGTCGTAGTGCAGGACGTGCTGAGCGCCATCCTGAAAATACACCCGCGTCGGATCTTCGGTGAGAATGAGAAATTTAATCCACCGCACCTGGCTCTGGTCGCTGGTTGTGGAGAAGGCATCGGATGGCACATGGATCTGGTTCTTCCAGTCGTCGGCTGTGCTCAGTGCGGTGGTTCGAAATCGGTAGAACCAGGCGGGATTGCCGGGAAGAGAGTTGTCCGGAATCTGGAACGAGTCCGCAGGCGGGATTAGTCGCCGCCATTCTGCCCAGTCGGTCAGGTTGGGGCTGCGCTCAATCCGGTAGACCCCATTCGAGCGACCCGTTCCGCGAATCCACAAATATCCATCCGGCCCGGCCGGGGTCAGCTTCTCGAGTTGGTTGGTAGCCGCCCATCCCTTCTGGATGACGAACAGAAGTCCTACGATCCCGACGAGTCGATGGAACAGGAAGAAGGTCCGATCTAGCCAGTCTGAGCGTCGACGCAAAGATACTCGAGACGGACAAGAGCCGAGCTTCATCCGGTTAATTTCTGTCCTCATCTTTGAAATGGGCGCCTTCAACGCGAACCCCCAGCGGGTTCTCAACGCTGACGGGGAATGACCCGGTAAAAGCGCTGCGTGGAAGTCCCTGCATCGGTGTCGACGTGAAGTTGCGAGTCGCCATTGCCGAGCATCGTTCCGATGCGTCGCCATTGGACCATATCTTCAGAGACTTCCAGATCCATTGCACTGCCGTTGGCGGCGCCGAGGAGTACCAAGCGGGTGTCTCCTTGGGCCGATGCGGGAATAGCCGTCAAGCGGGGAGCGGAGATCCACGCAGGGCCGTTCGCAATGGATTTCAATTCATGAAACACCATCTTCTGATCAATGCCATCAAAGGACCCTAGACAGGAGAACTCTAAGGCGTTGGCCCTTGAGACGGTGGCCTTCAATCCACGGAGGGTGTCATCTAAGAAGGGTCCCCATCGAAGGATCCCCGTCTTCGGATCAAATTGTCCGTCATCTGAAATGGCTGTGACCACGGAATTGCGCCCCACAAAAATCTCGACTGCCTGGCAACGAGTGTTGGCTGCTGGCCCCAAATAAATCTTCAAAGTCACGGAATCAGCCGATTCGGGAGCCCATTCACCCAGGAGGTAGGAAGTGGGTGATCGATCTGGGGTTCCGTTGGTGCCTAGAATGCCGACCAACCCGGACAGAGGCGGGAGCGGACCGGCATTGCCGGAATTTCCGGCGGAGCCTTCGAGTGGGACCCACCCCATGGGGAACGAGCCGACGGAGGCGTCGTATCGATAGGCACCACCGGATCGCCAGAGAAATCCAGCTCTGGAGAGGTGTCCGACAGGAACAGGAGTTGCCTGCGGTGGCAGTGGGATTCCGTAGCGCCAGTACTTGGCGTAGATCTGCCATTCCATGTCAGAAAGGACACCGTCGGCGGGTGCGTTGTCGGCGGGGAGCACGCTGCGTTCGATGGGATCGGTCGCTGGCAGACCCAGGATTAAAACCGATGCCGAAACCACCCGGTTCCCCGATGCGTCCACAGCGACGGCTTCCAGTCGGATGGGGCCTTCCGAGTCGATCTTCCAAATCAGGTTGTGCTCGATGGGTGTTCCCGCATCGGGGGCACGGATAAACTGGATCCGGGACTCGCCAATGGGTTTGTCATTGGCCCAAAAGGACACCACCGGAAGGAATCCGTTCGGGTCTACCGCCACGAGTTTCAGGGAGCATTCGCTACCGATCCGCAGTCGCTCGCCGCGGGTGGGAGTGACCATATTTAGGAGCGGCGTGGTGGTTTCGGTGGAATCAAAAATGGTGACCTGTGCCCAAGCACTGGACGGATCGAGCCGGTAAGACGGATCATCCATGAGTTTGATGACCACGGTTTCCTCCGGCTCTTGGAGTCCGTCTTCCAGGGCCCCGATGAGGAGTTCGGCTTCAGTTTCTCCGGCTCCCAAGGTGAGGTCTCCATCGAGCAGTGAAAAGTCCTCACCATTGCGCGCACTGCCCCCGACGGCGTAGCGGATTCGGACGGGTTCGGCGGGGTTGCCTGTCCGCTGAAAAACAATGCGTCCGGGACGGACTCGAATTCGGGGATTGGGTTCTGAGGTGACGGATTGATCGGCGAAGATGCGGATCATCGGCGCATCGGATGGCGTGGGCAGGATCGAGTCTCGAATGAGGACTCGGGCGGCGGGGTTGGTGCCGGGTTGATAGTCGGAAGCTTCCGGCCCGTCGTTCACGGTCGCGGGTCGCGGGATCACGGCAAGGTACAAGACTTCGTCGCCCTCGACCTTGTCATCCGGGATCGGTGCCAGCGGGAGTTTTCCGACGGCCGACCCGGCCGGAATGACGACCGATTGCACCCACAGGCCGAGGTTGGGATCGCTCACCGGTTCCGATTTCAACCCTCCTGGGATGACTGTGAAGTCTGTGTTCCAGTCGGCAGATCCCCCAATTTTGAAATACACCCGAAGGGGTTTTGACACGTCGCCGGTCCGGCGGAATTCCAAGGTCATCAAATCCTTGGGATCGGATTCCATGGCCATCGGGTCGAGGGCGCTCAAATCTACGGACGGGAGATTGGGCGGGATAATGGGAATGACGGGGGGATCTACTGGAGGGGGAAGGGGCCCGGTCCCGATGATTACGTGCATCGGTGCTGACGTAGCCAAGGTTTTCTGGTTTTGCACGGCGCGCGCCTCCAGCACATGGGGGCCAGGGGTGGGTGACTCCCAGACGGCCTGATGCAATACCTTGAGTCCGATGACGGTGATGAACACATCGCCGCTGCGGTCCGACCGGGCGATCACCTGACCATCGGCCAGGAACTCCACTTGGGTAATCGGTCCACCGACGGGATCGATGGCGACGGCCTCGAGTTTCAGGGACCCGGAGGGCTGCGTGGCGACCGCCGGTGCGGTGAGAAACACCTGAATGGCCCGCGTCGGATCTTGGGGAGTCTGCGCCTGCAGTCCGGCCGTGGTCAGTGCACCGAAGAGGAGGCACAGCAGGCTGAGGAATTTCCAATGGAGAGGGTAAAAGGTGTTCATACAAACAGACCGGTGTTCTGCTATCCGCTGAAAGCCCGGAAATGGATGCATCCATCTCGCATGACGGCCCAGATGCAGCGAACCGGGAAACTGCTTCGAGACTAGCCCAACCCACTGCACTCGCAAGACTGCTGTACCCACCTTCGATGGCTCGATGGGGAGTGGGACTCAACCTGCTAATCTCGGTTTTTTAAGGGCGTTCTTTTGAATCCTCAAAATCCGCGAAGCGTTGGTCACCGGTCTAACGAGTCAGGTCGAGGCACATCCAATGTCCGGCATTGCGCAGGCCATCGCGGAGGTACAAGCGGCCGTTGGATAACGCAGGATTGCACCAGTTCACTCCGCACACCTGGGCCCGACCGAGCTCGCGGCACGAGGCGCCTCCGGCGTCGAAGACGATGAGTTCGCCGCTATCGCTGAGCAGGAGCGCCGACGTGCCGCCGAGGGCGATGAATCCGGCGTGGGATTTGTCGGCTGCACTGGTGATCCAGCCCGATTGAGTCCAACGGACCTTCCCGTCATCGATGCCAATGCACACCAACTCGCGCTGCGCTCCAAGCCCCACGATGCGATCTCCGACGACGATCGGGCAGGAGAAGTTGGGGGCCGCCTCCTTGGAGTTCCAGACCTCGGAGACCGACCAGCGCTCACCGTTGCGAGCGAACTGAAGACTCATGAGGCCCGTTTGATGGGATCCAAGAATCACCCGGTCGTTGACAATAAGCGGAGTCATCACGTGTCGGGCGAAGGCGGTCTTGAGCGGGTGCCGCCACAGCACCTGGCCGCTCTGCGCATCAAACCCGACGGCGGCGTCGGCCATGAAGTTGACCACCTGACGCACTCTTAGAAGAGATCCCACCATCGGGGCCGCATATCCG
The DNA here is from genome assembly GCA_026397675.1 of Verrucomicrobiota bacterium. GTDB lineage: Bacteria > Verrucomicrobiota > Verrucomicrobiia > Limisphaerales > UBA9464 > SXXZ01. The sequence continues at coordinate 13,125 of JAPLUH010000449.1, read as the reverse complement.
GCGACCTCATGGCCGCCCTTCCAGCGAACCACCCCAGTCTTGGGATCCAGCGCCACCATGCCAGCGCCATTGGTGGATCCGGCCGAGGCCCACAACCACCCGGACTCCACCCAAGGAGACCCATTGTTGCCATGGCGCATAGCCCCCTGGGAGTTGCCTTTCTCACCCACAAAGATGGCGGCGAAATCCTTGGTGTAGTCGACCGACCACAGCGTTTTGCCATCGGCGGCTGCAAAGCAGGTCAACTTGCCCCGGCAGGATTGAGCATAAACTCGGTCCTCGAAAACCACGGGTGTGCAGCGGGGCGCCGCCGGTCCCTGGGAATCGGTGAAGGTTTCGTCGACAACGGCTTTCCATCGTTCGGCACCCGAGGCGGCATCCAAGGCTCTCAAGACCTCCTTGCCGTCTTGAGCTTCCATGGCAAAGACCCGACCGCCGGCCACGATGGGCGATGCATATCCCGGACCCGCGGCGATGGACCACACCACGTGGGGAGCCGATGGGAGTTGGGTTAACACAGGCTCGTTCGCGGCCGGTCGACCGGTTCGAGTGGGCCCGCGCCATTGGGGCCAGTCGCCGGCCAAGGCCGACATGAGGGCGCACGTCATCCACGCCGTGGCGATACAACCAGTCCGGCGTGTTCCAACGGTGGGGAGCATGCGCTAGACGCTCAGGGAGGCGAGGACCCTCCGTCAATGCGGGGCTGTCGTCAGGGCTGTCTGGGAGTCGAGCTGTTCGAGGGTGGCTGCACTTCCGTGGGTCGAATCATCAGGACCAGAAACACCGAAACTAATGCCACAGACGCGAACACGCTGAAGATGGCCGCCAGCGGCAGGTGCCGATCGCGCATCATTCCAAAACCCCAATCCGCCAGTCCACCGCAACCGATGCTCACCAAATTCATGAGCCCGTAGCCGGTGGCCCGCTGCTCCGAGGGAGCCACCTGACAGAGGATGGGCATATTGTTGCTGTCGAAGAACCCCCATCCGAGTCCGAAGAGAATCAAAAAGGCCACCGCCACCCACAGTTGGCCGGTCTGGGGCGCAAATCCCACCCCGAATAGGGCCGGGATGATCATCAGCATGCCCAGAGCACTGACATGGATTCGCCCCCGCGAAGTTTTTCGCATTCGGCGGTCAGCCAGCCATCCACCCACGAAGGCCCCCACGATGGCGGCGGATTGCCAGTAGAGGGTTGCCGAGACGCCGGCTTTGCCTTGGCCGATCTTGAATTCGGATTTGAGGATGGCCGGCATCCAGTCGCGCACCACCCAACCGGCCAGTGCCGGTAGCGTAAAATACAGCACCAGCAGCAGGAAGGAACGGTTGGTGAGCAAGGCACGGACGCTCCCCAGGCCGGAGGCGGAGCCCGATTGCGCGGCCTCCTGACGGGGCCGATCTTTGAGGAAGAATAACATCGGTACTGCCAAGGCCATGCCCACTACGCCGCTCCACCCGAAGGCTCCCCGCCAACCCAGGCCGGGCATCTCGGCTGCATAGCCGGTGAAACCTCCAAGGATCACCCCGCAGTAAATCCCCATTTGGTGGAAGCTAATGGCCCGTGAGCGGGTTTCCCCGGTGTGGTAATCGGCGATGAGAGCCAGTGCTGCGGGAATATAGAAGGCCTCGCTAATACCCATAAGGGATCGTGCGGTGAGGAGTTCTCCATACGAGTGGACATGCCCGGTCCACCAGGTGACCGCCGACCAGGCAAAGAGGCTACCGCAGATGGTGATCCGTCGACCGAACCGATCGGCGATCCAACCGCCCACAGGGCTGAGGAAGGCATACACCCACTTGAACTGCCCCAGCATCCGCCCCCAGTTGGCCTCCGAACCGATGTCGGGAATGTCGGTCATCACCGAGCTTTTCATCGCCGCGAGCATTTGGCGGTCGAGATAATTGAGCAGGGCGATCGGGGCGAGCAGGCACACAGTGAGCCAAGCCCAGCGAGGGAGAACAGGGGGACGGGAATCCATCATGGGCGGCAAGGGGTTGGCAAACTCGGTAGGGTCATCGGACAGAGCGAGGGAGTGCGAAGGATCAGAGCGGAATGGGGGACCTCGGCAATGGCGAATCGCAAAATCGGGCGGTATCGGGTTTATCCATCGAGTTCTAAAGAATCGTGGTTTTCACGCCTCTAGGGTCCAGCTACACAGGGCAGTAGATGACGGTCCATTGGGATGAAACATCGCCGAGCAGTCTCAGGAATTCATGAATGTATCCGTGTCGCAAAACTGCGTGTGTCGTGCCCGGAAGAAGGGTTCGCAGCGTCTGAGGGCCTTTACTCTGATCGAGTTGCTGGTGGTCATCGCCATCATCGCGATTCTGGCCGGGATGCTATTGCCTGCACTGGGTAAGGCCAAAAACAAGGCCCTACGCACCCAATGCCTGAGCAACTACCGCCAGCTCAACCTGGCTTGGTTGTTGTACATCGATGACTTCAAGGAGGAGTTGCCGCCGAACGAAACCGTGCTGACGGGAGGTCGTGAAGGAGCCAATGCCACCGCACGGACTTGGGTCGTGGGCAACGCCTACACCGACACCAACGACTTCAACATCCGCAGGGGGTTGCTCTTTCCTTACAACCAAGCGTCGGGGATTTACCACTGCCCGGCCGATCGATCGACGGTGAGGGATGCCCGGAAGATCCCGCGATCGCGCAGTGTTTCTATGAGCGCCTCAATGAATGACTTGCCGGACCCGCAGGACCTCAGTTGCTGGCATAAGCTCTCACAAATTGTACTGCCCACCCCGTCCGAGGCCTTCGTCTTCTTGGATGAGCACGAGAACAGCATCGAGAACGCGCGCTTTGTCGTGACGCAGCCTGGAGAGTGGTTCTGGGTCGATTTTCCGTCAGTGCGCCATGCGGGTGCCGCCACGCTGAGCTTCGCCGATGGCCATGCCGAGTCGTGGCGGTTCGTCTCACCCGACACGATGCGCATCGGCCGCCTGCCGCCCTACATCCAGAGCCAGACCGTGAGGGCCAACGACGCAGACCTGAAGCGTTTCCAGGCCGCCTCGCTGAAGGTGCCGCGCTAAAAATATCGGATCAGGGTTTTCGAGGATCGCCCTCGTGCTCTCGCGGACCTGGACCTGGAGATCCATCCGGCCGGGGCCAGGGAATTGGATCGGGACCTCCGGTGGCGGGCTCGTTCAACCGCCCCGGCGGTCGGGGTCCGGGTCCGCCTAGACGGATCCGAGGCGCTGGTGCTCGTCGATGGCCATCGAGTTCGGTTTGCACCTGTCGATGCCGATCCAGAATCCAGTCCTCCAGCGGGGTGTTGTCGAACCTCGGTCCCGGACGACGTTCCGGGGGTTCCCCTGGCTGTGAGTTCGGCCCGGGGCCTCCGCCCTGCCTTCCGCCAAAGCCTCCGCGAGGTTCGTCAACCAACGCCTCCGAGCGCGCCTTCCGTAGGATGGCCAAATCGGCCAACAGGCTTTGGGTCGAGCAAGCTCCGGAGCCCTCGCCCAGGGACCGGACCAAGGTTTGATACCGGTCCCGCCATTCGGGTTGATTGAGGAACCGTTCGAGGAACGCATTTGGGGCCACCGCAGGGTGCAGGATAGAGAAGCTGGCCTGCTCGTGGGCCGATCCCGCCATCGGATGTCGTCCGAAGGCTTCATTCAAATCCCAGGCGATGAAGTGCAACGGACCTTCGGAAGGCATAAACAAGTAGTAGTTATGGCCGTTGCCGAGGAAGGAATCGTAGTTGGCCAGCCAGGCATTCACCGCCACGAAGCGCAGCAAACCGTCGAGGTCCACCTCGCGTTTCATGGTTTCTATGAAGGTCGGGTCGGTGGACTCATTCAAGTCCCGGAGCAAGCGCATGAACCGGCGCGCATCGGCCGTTCGGACGGTTGATCGAGTTTCATAGCGTGCGACATAAGCCGACCATCGGTCGCCCAGGTATTCCAGACCACGGACGCGCTCCGGCTTGGTGAGGAGCCCGCGTTTGGAACCAAAATGCCGCTTGAGGAAATCCCCCTCGACCGGTTCGGCGCCCGTGTAAAGTCCGAGGTACTGGCGGGGTTCGCTATCACCGCGCCGCAGCCAGACTCGCAGGCCCGTGGTTCGCGGAGCAGGGACCCCAGCCTTGGCGAAGGCCGAATAGGCCAGCGATTCTCGCAATTGGGAGGGGTCATTGGCGTTGTTATTGAGAAAGAGTTCCTCGAGGCCCGCGAGAGTCCGGCCGGGCACGTGGCGGTCGAAGTCTAGCTTGAAGGGACGCTTGAGCGAGCCGCGGGATCCGTTGAAGGAACTGTTGCCCTTGAAGCGCACCCCGACGTTGGTAAATACGACCCCTCCCACCGTCACCTTGCCGACGACCCAAGGGAACTCGAACCCTCCAGGAGGAGGCATGCCTCCGGGTCCCTGTTGGAAAGGGCCAGGACGACCTTGCGGAGGCGGGCCCTCGCGATCCGAACCGGGGAGGTGCGGCCGGTTGGGTCCGGGATCTCGGTTTTCAGGCCCTGGGCCTCCCGCATCTCGGCCGGGTCGGAATCCTTCCGGGTTCATCGTTCCTGGGCGGGGTTCCATTGCTTCCCAGGCCTCGGGCGTTAGATTCAGTTCCAGATCCCAAACCCGGTCGATGCGCAGAAACTCTTCACGCGTTGAGGGAAGATCGCCTCGAACGATGGACACCGTGAACACCCATACGAGGAGGACCCAAACACGGCGAGCGTTGAGAAAGGGTTTCATGGAGTCAGTACGGCCGAATCCCTCGCTGCGTGGCAAGTGCAGAGGTGGCCGGAGCGGATAGACAGCCTGGAGATTAATCGGTCAGCCGGACCGAGGCGTGGTCTGACATGTAACGCATGTCGGCATTTCCCGGCGACTGCACCACCAGGGTCATGGGCTTGAGGAGCATGGGTTTCACGGTGCGCGGGTCTATCCATTTGTGGATCTCGGCATGCCCGTCGGCGAAACTGAGCGCTCCTGACGAGCCGTGGTTGCTGGCCGGGTAATCAATAATGTAGATGGAACCGGCGGCCGCCCCATCGTTCATTGAGACGGCAAAATCCCCGTAGTTCACGCTGTCCGGGTGCTCATCGATAAACACATAAGCCTGCGACGCCCCCATGCGGTTGAGGTCGCTCCCCTTGCGGAACACCACGTACTTAGCCTTGGTGATGTAGCTGAGCCAGTCATCGCGGGAATTCATCGCCTGACTCATCGATAGACTGCGGACCCGAGGCATTCGCCGGCCACCGATGGTCACCGTGCTGCGATCGCCCGGGCAGCGGTAGATGCCCGGCGACTGCGTGTAGGGAGCCAGCTTGGCGTAATTGGGGTTGATGAGGTTGGCGAGGTTCGTGTTGTGGGTGTTGCCCGCAGAATAATCCATGATGCCGCGAACCCAACCGGATCCATCGGGCGTGAGATCATTCCAGACGAGGTTGTCGGAGTGGTCGTCGGTGTACATTTGCCACGCCAAGGTGAGTTGCTTCTGGTTGCTCAGGCATTGGATGGATTGGGCCCGTGTCTTCGATTTGGCCAGGGCCGGCAAGAGCATCCCGGCGAGAATGGCAATGATGGCGATCACCACCAGGAGTTCGATCAATGTGAAGGCGGCCGCCCGCTCCAGGAATCCAGATCCGCGAATACGGGGGTGCCTAGAGAGGGTTCTTGGGATCATGAGGGCTACGCTATCAAGGTTCCCGGTCGATTCAACACCAACCCGTTACCCGGCACTCTATTGCGCAGAAGTTGTAACGCCCGGAAGGGCTTCGAACGCAGTCCGCCGGGTTTGCAAGCCTGTGCTTTCCGGGGTTTGCTCACGGCAGTCCATGAACCCACCCGCTTTCCTAAAGCCTGCCCATCGACCGGTCTTGGAGGCGGCGTTAAATTTCGTGCCGATGCGGCGGGTTCTCTGGTTGTGTCGTTGGACCGTCGTATCGGCGCTGTCGTTGGTGGCCTCGGAGGCCTCCTTCGATGAGATGATTCGGTCCACTCCGTGGCGGAGTCCGGCCGAGGCGTTGCGAGCGTTTGTGGTGCCGGAGGGCTTTGAGGTTCAGTTGGTGGCATCCGAGCCGGAGATCGGTAAGCCCGTCAGCATGAGTTTCGATGTGACCGGGCGGTTGTGGATTGCCGAGACGCGGGCCTATCCCATTGAGAGCGCCACTAACAAGGCTCCCAGTGACGTGATTCGCGTTCTGTCGGAGTTTGGGAACGACGGCCGGGCCCGCGGTAACACCGTGTTCGCCGATGGTTTGAGCATGCCCGATGCCGTGGCGCCGTTCCGCGATGGGGCCATGGTGTTCAGCATCCCGAATGTGCTCAGCCTTCAAGACACCGATGGCGACGGACGGGCTGACCGCCGCGAAGTGCTCTACGGTCCCTTTGGCGTCACCGACACCCACAACCTCGCCAACAACTTCCGACGGGGCTTCGACGGATGGTTTTATGGCGGGCAGGGTGTGGGCAACCAGACGCGCGTGAAGGGCACCGACGGACACCTGCTGGAAATGCGCGGATCTACCTTCCGCTTCCGTGGTGATGGATCCCGGATTGAGAAAGTCGGCGATGGGCAAGCCAATGTCTTTGCCTCTGCTTCGATCCGCTGGGCAACCTCTTCACCTCCGACTGCCACTCGATGCCTATTTATCAGGTCATCCATGGCGGGTTCTATCCCGTGTTCGGCAAACCTCACGACGGTCTGGGCTACGCGCCGCAAATGCTGTGGCACAACCATGGATCCACGGCCATTGCCGGCCTCAACTACTGCGATGAACCGCTGTGGCCTGCGGAGTTTCAGGGCAATTTTCTCTTGGGCAATGTGGTGACCAGCCGGGTGAACCGCGACCGCATCGAGGATCGTGGTTCCACCCGCATCGCCCAAGAGATGCCCGATTTGGTAAGCACCTCCGACCCCTGGTTTCGCCCGGTTGACGTGCAGTTTGGACCCGACGGAGCGCTGTACATCGCCGATTTCTACAACCGGATCATCGCCCATGTGGAGGTGCCCCTGTCGCATCCGGGACGGGATCGCAGCAGCGGGCGGATTTGGCGTGTGGTGCGCAAGGCAACCGACGGCCGCCCCATTCTGAGGCAACACAGTGATTTTCGGAATCTCGCCCCGGCGGAACAAGTGCAACGACTCGCCGATCCGAGCTTTGCCCACCGCTTGGCCGTGCTGAATCACTTTTGCGACCGGAAAGAGTTGGAGGCCTCCATCGAGGGAACGTTGCGCACCGCGCTCATGTCTCCGGCTGCTCCGGTGTCGCTTCGAGTTGGGGCCCTGTGGATTTTGGAGCGGCGAAACCTTCTGCGACCGACCGAGTTGGCGGCGGCCGCCAAGGATTCCGAAGCCTTGCTGCGCCTCCATGCTGTTCGAGTCCTTGTGGAGCGTCGTCGTTGGTCGGATCCGGACCTCGGCCTCGTGAGGGCGGCCCTCCGAGACCCGTCGGCGCCCGTGGTGCGTGCGGCGGCCGATGCGCTGGCTCGCCACCCCAGCTTCGACAACCTCGCCCCGCTGTTAGCCTTGAGAGGCGTCGCCCCTGAAGCGGACACCCATCTCGTGTATCAAGTTCGCAAGGCACTGAGGGACCAGTTGCTTGACGAGACGGTGTTCCGGCGATTCCGCCAGTCATCCCTGGGTGATGCCGTTGCCCAGGCCGCGGTGGCCGATGTCTGCCTGGCCATTCCCTCCTCAGAATCAGCGGGATTTCTTCTCGAATACTTGAAGCACCGACGCCCCTCGGATCCGGGCTTCATGGAGCAGTTGCAGCACAGCGCTCGGCACGGAGCGAGGGCCGATTTGGAGGGCTTGGTGGGCGTATTCCGGACAACGGCCTCACTCGATCGAGCAGGGCAGCGCAACCTGTTTTTGGCGATGGAGCAGGGGATGGCCCAACGAGGACTGGCTTTGGGACCCAAGTTGCAACGGTGGGGAGCCGACTTGGTGGGCGGCTTTTTGGGCGATGCGCGATCGACTCCCGATCAGAGCCTTTTTGCGATCGAGTGGGCAGGGAAGCTGGGAATACGCGATGCGGCCCCGACTCTCCGACGCAGGGCCGGCACCTCTGAGGCGAGCCAAACCTCGGCTGCCGTGCGCCTGCTCAGTATTCGAGCCTTATTAGAACTCGCCGACCCGGAAGCCGAGCCGCTGGCCGAAGTGTTCCTGTGCGAGGCATCGGTCTCGCGGGATCAGCGGGCAGTGGTCGCTCAAGCGGTGCTGAGGTTCCGGCCGAAGACGGGGATTCCCATTTTATTGAGGGTGTTGCGGGAAGCCCCGTTTGGTTCCGCCATTCCCATCGCCGCCGCTCTGGCAGGTTCGCCCGAGGGTTCCGAGAGTTTGCTCCAGGCCGTGGGCGATGGGCGCGCTCCGGCGGCGCTGTTGGCTGAACGGTCTGTTCAAGAGCGACTCTTGGCCATTCGGCCGAATGAAAAGGATCGGTTTCTGCCGAAAACCACTGCAGACCCGGATTCCAAACGCCGCTTAGAACTGGTGGCCGATCGGCAGGCAGCGTTTCGAAAAGCCAGTCCCGACGTGAAGGCCGGAGCCCGGGTTTTCGAGACTCATTGCAGGCCATGCCATTCGATGGGAGGGCAGGGCGGTCTGGTGGGCCCGCAGCTCGATGGCGTCGGACATCGAGGCCTTGAGCGCCTGTGCGAGGATGTGCTCGACCCCAACCGCAACGTGGACCGGATTTTTCGCTACAGCATCGTGACCTTGCAAAATGGGGATCTGGTGAGTGGCCTCTTCCGTCGGGAGGAGGGGGAGCAGCGGATTTACGTCAACGCCAGCGGCCAAGAGCAACGAATCCCTCGCAAGGAGATTCGTGAAGTCCGGGAATCAGAGACCTCTCTGATGCCCGACAATTTTGCCGAGGCGGTTCCCCCGGCCGAGTTTAACCACCTCCTCGGATTTCTGTTGAGTCAACAAACCCAACGCCCTTGATTCGCCGAAAACCTTCGGGCAGCGTGCACCCTTAATCCAATTCCTTTGCAGTCGGGTCCAGGGTGTCGTCTGTCGTCGAGCTTCAGTTGTGCGACAAGCGAGGACCTAATCACCCGAGGCAAAAATGAGTTGGAGTCATTTCGCCGCAAGCGAGCCCTCCGCCATGGTGCCACTGAACCCGTCTGTCGACGCATCCCATCGAAAGGTGGCCTCTCCTCTCAGGGCGGGGCTTTGGTGTGCTGCGCTCCTCTGGTTACCGAGCGTTTTCGGTCAATCTGCAGCGATTGCGCCCGCACGAGAGACACGTTCTAGCGCCCCGGTTGCCCTCAGGGCTTCAGCTCCTGCCAACAGGTCCGAAGCCCGCCCTTCTGACAGTGGTGAGCCTCGAGGCGAAGAAATCGAGGTTCAGCCCGGCGATACGGCGAGCGAGATCGCCGTGGTGCGTTTGCCGGTGGAGGTGTCGCTCGACCAAATGCTCGTGGCTCTGTTGCGACGGAACCCGGAAGTGTTCGGGGGCGGCAATGTCAATCGCCTGCCGGCTGGTGTCGTCCTGAAAATTCCTGATGCACGCATGGCCGCAGCAATTCCGTTGGCTGAGGCCCGACGGATCATCGCCGAGCAAGCTCGGGAGTACGAAGCCTTCCGGGCGGCCCAGGCTGATAGGTTTCGAACGCCATTGAATGGCCGAAGCAATCGGGTGGAAGTCTTGGCTCAACCCGTTCCGGCGGAAGCCCTACGGCCAAGGAAAACGGAGGATGAGCTAACTTGGAAAGCACCCGGTGAGCTGACCCGTGGTGGAGTTTCCGAGAAAATTGTGGCTTCGACGGTGCGGCCCCCAATGATGGACGTTGTTGAGCCTGCTGCTCCGGCACTTGAACCATCGCCGCCTCTGTCAACGGAATCGCCGCAGTCGGCCCCCGTCGTTGCCGCCGACCGCAACCCGACGAGTGAATTCTTTGGAGGTTGGCTATGGGTGCTGGGCATTGCCGCTTTGGCGGTGGCGGTGGCATGGAGGTGGTTCCGAGCAGTAAAAAAAGCTCAGCAGACGGAGCCTCAGGAACGGGCAGACATTGCCAAAAAGGCTGTTTCAAAATCAGAACCGAAACCTGATCCAGTACGGCAACCTGATCCGGTGCTGCAACCCGATCCGACTCCGATCCCTGTGGTGGAAACACCGACCGTGCCTCGGACCCAGTCGATGCCAGTGAAATTGGCTCCAGAAGAGTCGAAGGCCCCGACCATTTCGCCGCCGCCAGCCCGCTCCCCGAAACCCGTTGGGGTCCCCAGTGTATCCCGACCGGCGGTAGTTCCGCAGCGAGTCCCGATTCCAAAGCCCGTTGATGCAACGGCCTCCAGTCTTCCGGAAACCGGTCGACGGCAGCGACTCCAAGAAGAGGCCGAATTGGCACGCTTGATGGCGGCGTTGCGGAAGGAGCAAACCTACCAGAGTGACCGCGAACAGGCCCTTGAGAGCAGGCTCCGCCGTCTAGCAGGCCTAATCGAAGAGAATGAGCGCCGAAATCGGAAAGAGGGATTCTTCTCACGATCCTACCGATGGCTCTTGATGGCGCTGGCTGAGCCGGGACTCAAGGACAACGACCCTCAGCGAGACCTCAAACTGCGGTTACTCATCGAGATTCGTGATTTCAACCGGTCCGTCCAAGGCCGAGACAGCACTGTTACTCAGCAACCGTAATCGCCCAGAGTCCGTCCGCGGCCCCGACGGTGCCCTTCGGTTTGAGCCGTCCCTGTTCTTCAGACCCCAAGGCTGCTGCCAAATCCACGGCACCCTGGATTTGGTGCAATTCGCGCACCGTTGCTGGTCCCAACGGCCAGGCTGAATATTTTTTGGTAAATCCTAAAAAATATCTTAAGGCGGCGCGCTGGCTGACGCATTCACCTCTGAGCCTTGGTGCTCATCGGAGAAACTACCAGCAACACGCGTCTCATGGCTGAAACCATTTTTGTCGGCATCGATTTAGGAACCAGTCGGACATCCATCACCGCGTCCAATGGCTTTCGAAAGACCGTTTGGTCGTATGTGGGCTACCCGAAGGACCATGTCGCCCTGAAGCGATTGGGAGGTCGAGAGATCATCTACGGACAGGAAGCGCTGGAAAACCGGATGTCCGTTCATTTGTATCGGCCGCTGGCAGGCGCCTCGGTCAAGCAGCAGGGCGTCGTGGATCCTGAGCCCGTAAAGAAGGCGATCCGCGATTTGTTGGAATACGTGGTGCGCGAAATCAATGCTCCGGCCGATGCGGTCATTTACGCGGTGATCGGTGCTCCGGCCCAGGCCAGTGTGGCGGGCAAAGCGACTATTCTGGAAGCCGCTGCTAACTGCATCGACTCGGTGATCGTATGCTCGGAGCCTTTTGCTGTGGCTTACGGCCTAGATTTCTTGGATGACACACTGGTGATCGACATCGGCGCGGGCACTACCGACCTTTGCCGTGTTCACGGGTCGATGCCCTCTGCTGAGGATCAGCGTACCCATTACGTGGCCGGTGATTCCATCGATCAGTCCCTCTCCAAGCTCATTCAGGACAAGTTTCCTGAAGTTCAGTTCTCCATTAATATGGTGCGCGCCATTAAGGAACGGCACGCCTCGGTGAGTCCGAAGATGGATGAGGTCGAAGAGGTCCTTCCTGTTGGCGGCAAGCCGACGAACTTCAACCTGACCGAACAGGTGTATTCGGCCTGCTACACCATTGTACCGCCGACGGTCCAGGCACTGCAGGACCTCATCGCTACCTACGATCCCGAGTTCCAGGCCAAGATGCGCAATAACATCCTGTTGGGCGGCGGCGGCAGCCAGATTCGCGGACTCGGAAGAGCCATTGAAAAGGGGTTGAGCGAGTACGGCGGCGGCAAAGTCACCTTGGTTGAGGAGCCTCAATTCGCTGGTTCCAATGGCGCCTTGAAGATCGCTTTGGACATGCCGACGGAGTTCTGGGCTGAGTTCCGGACCAACCGAGAGCTGGCCTCGCAGGGAATGAGCGGTTTGGTTTCCTGATTCTGGCGACGAGGGAAATCCCTCGTTGAGATCGGTTTCGGGACATTTGGGCACCACGGAGACATCCCTGGCGAAATCCTATGGGTGGCACCCAACATCATCGGCTGGAATCAGGCCGTCCCACCGTATGGCTGAGGGCGGAGTTGATCCGACGGATGATGGTCGGCGGCTATCGGCCGGAGACGGATGGTTCAAACGCCTCCGACCTCCTCCGATGGCTTTGGAAATACGGCGGCCTGCGGTTGCGCCTCAAAATTCTCCGCTCTCTAGCCCGGGTATTGGAGCGCCGCCGCCGCAAACGCCCGGTGCTGCGTGCCCCTGAGACACCGCCTCCGGACTCATCGCTCACAGCCTGGCTCAAAGCGCATGGGCATGTCCTTGCCGACATGCCAAAACCGCCGCGCCGCCGTCCGGACCCTGGAGAAATTGCAGGGCGCTGGCTCCGACGGTCGATCCATGGGCGCCTTCACCGGAAACCGCCCCTGCCGGCACCCGTAGTGGATCCGGTCGTGGAAGCGTGGAAAACCCGTCATGAATCCGGGGCACCGCGCATGGTGCGACCTTCGGGACCATTGCTGACGCCCCGTACTCGTCGACGGAAGAATCCGCGGCGCGCTTTCCGGGATGAACTGGAGTCGGAACTGTCCGAACTGCCCCAGCGGCCCGAAGTACCGCAGCGATTGCTCCGTGGAGAGTCTTTCCCGGAAACTGCACCGACAGGGTGGATGCCCCCGGGCGGACCAGCTCGATGGCGGCGGGCCTCAGCGCGTCAGTCCGGGCCCGTGCGAATCCTGCTGTTTGGCCTGCGGGCGCTGCGCCGCACCCTGCGCATGGCACTGCGACTGCGCAAAGTTCCCGCGTCGGTGGAGGCACCCCAGACTCCGCGCACCCTGGAAGATGCAGACCTGGAGAGCAGCCTTCAGAAGGTCCTTGAGCGATTGTTTGACGGACGATTCCAGGACGTCCGCCACAGCCGCGACCTGCTTCGGGGCGTCCGCCAACTCTTGGAGGCCGACACAGATCGACCGTTGGAGAAGGATCTGGCCCTCAAAGACGATCAGATCCAGATGCTGGAGCAGAAGATTCGGCGTCTGGCAGCTCTGCTGAAGGAGAACGAACGTCAGCGCGAGCTCATGCGCACGACGGGCGGGGTTAAGTTGCAATTCGTCTCCGGAGTGGGAGCGGTGGACCCCGGAGTTAAATCCGG
>JAPLUH010000141.1 GCA_026397675.1 Verrucomicrobiota bacterium | reverse complement strand
AAACTACGCAACGAAGTCTTGGTTGCCCGCGCCGGAGCCCGGGAACCCGCGGTCGATCTCACCCAAGACATCCAGGCCCTCCTCAAGGAACGTCTAAAAGACGCCGCCGCCGCTGCCTTGGATCCCGCCTTTGTCCGCAAGCAAGTCGAAGAAATGGTCAAGGCCCGGCAGCAAGTGGTCCCGCCCGGGATGCTGCGCCGTTGGGAGGTTCCTCTTGGGGCCGACGCCAAACAGCGCCTCGCTGGCCGCCCCCTCTTCATCCGCGTCAAATTCTTCACCACCCAATACAACTCCGAAGGCACCTTGCACCCCGCCTATTGGGAAATCGGCCCTCCGGGTGGTCGACGACTACGCCTGGAGAACTCGTTGCCGGCCGAGTCGTTCGTCGAATTCGGGCTCGACCCGAGAGCCACCGCCGAACTCATTAACGCCCAAGGCGTGTTGGCCGTGGACTTCCAGAACTGGACCCAGCAACCCCTGCTCTTCCCGCTCGATGAAGGCATGGAGGTGCTCTTCCATGAGGGTGGGTTTGCGCTCAACTATGCCCGCGGCCTCATGATCATCGCCTTTTGGTTGGGCTTGCTCACGGCTGTCGGTCTGGCCTGCTCCAGCTTTCTCTCATTCCCTGTGGCCTCCTTCTGCTCCATCGCCTTGCTCGTGCTGGGGCTCTCGAGCAACACCCTCAAGCAAGTCGTCGATCAGGGCGGCATTATGGGGGTCAACAGCGAGAATGGGATGGTCACCGAGAACACCCTGATCAACCAAGTCAGCGTCGCCGTGTACGGGTCGGCCAAGCAACTCATCGACCAAGTCAGCGGCTACTCCCCCATTTCGAACCTGAGCACCGGCCGCAGCATCACCTGGCTGGAGCTCATGCGCGCCTTCGTCGTCATCAACGTCCTAGTCGGTGGCGCCATCTCCATCGTCGGCATCGTGGTACTGACCCGCCGGGAACTCGCAGCCCCCACCAAGTTCTGATGACTCTCCGAAAGGCCATCCTCTCCGTCGTCATCATCGCGGCGTTCATCGCTTCCCACTTCATCCAGGGAAGCCTGAACCACGACCGCGAAACCTTCGGCCTCACGCGGACGGCCATCATTAGCAACGCCCCACCGATCTTGGCCTTCACCACGGTGGCCTTGGGTGGCTTCCGTGGGCTCATCGCCAACACCCTGTGGATCCGAACCACCGAACTGCAAGAAGACGGCAAGTATTTCGAAGCCGTTCAATTGGCCGACTGGATCACCAAGCTCCAGCCCCATTTCACCAGCGTCTGGGTGCACCAGGCTTGGAACATGGCCTACAATATCTCGGTGAAGTTCCCCAACCCCGAAGACCGCTGGCTGTGGGTCCAACGGGCCATCGAACTACTGCGCGACGAGGGTATGCGCTACAACCCGCACGAGGCGCTGATGTACCGCGAGTTGGGTTGGATCTACCAACACAAGATGGGCGCATATCTCGATGACGCCCACATGACCTACAAAGCCCGGTGGGCCCGGCAGATCGAAGACATAATCCCTGGCGGCAGGCCCGACTACGCTACCCTGCTCAAGCCCGACACCGCGGCCAACAGCAACCGGGTGGCGATCATGGTCAACAAGTTCAAGTTGGTGCCCTCCATCATGAAGGAGGTCGACGACCAATACGGACCGTTGGAATGGCGTTTGCCCGAGTCGCACGCCGTGTACTGGAGCTACCGCGGTCTCGGCGAATCTAAGAAAGAGGCCGACCGGGCTCCCCTGCGCCGGGTGGTCTTCCAGTCCATGCTCACCGCCTTCCAGCGTGGGCGCCTCTACACCAATATCGCCACCCGTTCCATCGAACTCGGGCCCAACCTCAACATCGTGGCCAAAACCAGTAAGGCCTACGAAGACATGATGGCTGCCGACGAAAAGATGGCCGACCACTTCGCCAAGGGTCACAAGAACTTCCTGCGCGACGCCGTGTACTTTCTCTACACCTCCAACCGCGAGAAAGAAGCCGCCCAATGGTGGGCTTACTGCCAGAAGAAGTACGCCGACCAACTCGGAGACCAAGCTGGTATGAGCCTAGAGACCTTTGCCGTCGCCAAGGTTTCTGAAGACGCCAACGAAACCTCCACCGACCGCATTAAGGTCATCATCACGGGCCTCTTGGCGCAGGGCTTCTTTAGCCTGGGCAACGGCGATGAAGACCGGGGTGAATCGATGATCCGACTGGCGACCAAAGTTCACGCCAACTTCGAAGCCCGCACGCCCAACAAGAGCATGCGTCAGCGCCTGGCCATCGCCTCGCTCAACGACTACAAGCTTGAGGTTCTGCGCGACATGCTCGCCCCGGCCGAAGACGTGAACCCGCAGTTCCAGAACACCCTGCGCACCCGCCTGAACCTCCCCGCCGATTTCGGTCGCCCCCCGGGCACCAACGCCCCCGTCGCCCCCGCCGCCCCGGCAGTACCCAAGGCACCTGTGGCCCCTGCGGCCCCGGCCAGCCCAACGCCGCCCAAGCGCTAAAGCTTACCGCCGCTCCGGCGCGTCTTGGCGCGGGCTCTATGCGGCGTTCCTACAGAACGCCATCCTTCCCCACACCCATACACGGGGTTGCACCCCGGGCTGGTATGCCGTGCCCCATTGAGGCACCCAGCAGAGACGATCACCCCGTCTTCCGGCCACGCAGCCAGGGGGTAAACGCAGGCATCGCTTCGCCCAGCAAGGCGGCCAACTTCGAGCAGTCCAGAGTCGTGTCGGGAGGACGGGGTGCCCCGGAATACCCCGCCACCGAACCCGCCCGAACTGGCATATCCAGATTGGGCTCGGAACGGCGGAGATCCTCGGCCACGAGTTGTCCGATGTCGTACCGCGACAACCGCTCCGAGCCCGCGAGATGAAACACCCCGCCCTGCCCCGAATCCAATAACGCCCACAACCGCCGCGCCGTCTCCACCGCCGCGATCGGGCACCGAAACTCATCCACGAATAAATCCACGACCCGACCCGCTCGCCACGCGGTGGCCAACTCCTCGTTGAACGCCCCAGGCCCCGAGGGCGAACGCCCGAAGTTCAACGAAGTCCGCACAATGGCGTGACGCGAATTGCGCCGCACCCACGACTCAGCTTCCACCTTGGTCTCGGCATACACACTCAATGGGTTCACCGCGTCGTCTTCCCGATAGCCGCCCTCGGCCCCATTCCGCCGCCCATCGAAGACCAAGTCGCTCGATAGAAAAACCATCGGAATCTCTGCCGCCAGTTCGGCCAGCCTACGGGTCACCGCCACATTCTGGAGTCGCGCCGCGGCCGGATCGGCCTGACACGCCGGACTGCGACTGCTCGCTGCACAATGGATCACCCCGCTCGGACGCTCGCGGACAAACAACCGCTCCACCGCCCGAAAATCTGCCAGATCCACCTCCGACCGCATCAACGGCCGCGCCCGGCCACCGAGCCGATGCTCACCCGGCCCTGGCACCCACGGCCCCAGCCCATCCTGCCCGTGTTTGCCCGAGCCCACGACCGCCACGCAGGCATTGCCAATGAGCCCGCCTGCGCCCGTCACCCACACACGTCCTGAAATCGCCTCAGACATCGCACATCCTCACGGCCGACCTGATCGCCTCCAAGTTGCCCGCCTTGGTCGCCGCACGCGGGATGAACTCTTGCCCCACAAACCCGCGATAACCCACCTCCAGCAGCGCCTTCATGATCGCTCGGTAATTGAGCTCCTGATCGGCCACATCCAAATCGCAACGCCCCGGATTACCCGCCGTGTGCACGTGGCCGATCCACGCCGCATGCTGACGAATACGGCGGATCACATCGCCGTGCATGATTTGCACATGATAAATGTCGAAGAGCACCTTCACCCGCTCCGACGACACCGCCTTCACGATGTCCACACTCAGATCGATGTCATCGCAGAAGTAATCGGGATGCCCCTTCATCGGCACATCCACCCGCGAGTTCAGCATCTCCAAGCACACCGTCACCCCGCGTTTCTCGGCATGACCGGCCAGCGTCTTAAGCCCCTCAATCATGTTGCGGACCCCATCCTCGCGACGAATCCCGCGTGCGAAGCCCGAGAACGTGATGATGTTGGGTGCCCCAAAAGCTGAAGCCTCATCGATGGCCTTCAGGCAGGCCGCCGTGCATTCGGCGTGCTCCTCGCGATGCGCGAACCCCTTACTGAACCCATGCCGACCAAAGATCGCGCTGGTGAGCCCATATCGGCTGAGCATCGGGAAGTGCTCGGGGCCCACTAATTCGAGAGCCTTCAAACCCAGAACCACCGCCTCACGCGCCAATTCCTCAGGCGTCAGCGGGGCAAAATTCCAAGAGCACAGACTTTGCTGAATGCGCCCCTTCACCGGTGCCATTGCCGGTGCCGGTGTGTCGGCCAGCGCCAAACTGGCCAACCCCGCCGTCGAAACCACGCCAGTGCCCATCGTTCCCGCGGCGCCCACCGCGCCCACGGCTCCCTGCACAAATTCTCGCCGACCCATCGCTCCCGAGTTCATGCCCC
>JAPLUH010000121.1 GCA_026397675.1 Verrucomicrobiota bacterium | reverse complement strand
AGTTTCTTAGATAGGTTCAGACCGAGGCGACAGCCTTGCCACCCCAGGCGGCATGCAATCCGCACTCCCGTTTGTCGTCGGCCTTGGCCGGATCGAAGTAATCCCACTCGTTGGACAAATCGTTCTCCTTCAGGTAGGCCTCCATCTGAGCGTCGCTCCAGTAGAAGAGCGGGCTCAGCTTGAGCGATCCGAAATTGCCGTCGGGGCTGACGATGTCGAGGCCGGCCCGGTTGGGGTTCTGGACTTGTCGCAACGCGGTGATCCAAACCGTTGGCGCCAATTCGCGCATGCCTCGCTGGAAGGGCTCGAGCTTCATTACAGTGCTGAAGGCCTTGATGCGCTCCTCATTCTCCGGGGTGGGCTCGGGCATGCCGCCATCCACCGCGTCATAATGGGCGGCTGTCTTGCGCGGCAAGTAGGCCTTGATGTTGAGCTTCAGGCGCGCGCGGAGCACCTCGGCATGATGGTAGGTGGCCGGACGGTTGTAGCCGTGATCGATCCACAGCACCGGGATGTCGGGCTGGAGCTGGGTCACCAAGTGCAAGATCACCGCCTCGTACGGACGGAAGTTGGTCGAGACGATGGCCCGTCCGCCCGAGCGCTCCAAACCCCAGCGGACGATGTCCAGCGGGGACTGGGACTTGAGGGCGGCGTTGGCGGCGTGCAGTTCAGCAGGTGTCATCACCGGATAAGGCAGAGGTGCGGGAAGGCTGGAGGATCGTCGCCGTGAAGTCGTTCAGGCGGTGACGGCGTGAGTCTCGGTCGGCTGCTCAGGCCAGAAGACTCGGGCGACCCAATCACCAAATCGTTCACCCACGAGTCGCTCTGCCTTGTAGCGGATCAGGAGCGGCCGCAGTTCGGCTTCGGTGTCGGTTTCCTTGAGGCTTTCCTTCCAAACTCGGTTGAGACGCGTTCCGGTGCTGTTGCCACCCAACCAGACTTGATAGCGGCCAGGGCCTTTGCCCACGAACCCAATCTCAGCCATGTACGGACGCGCACACCCGTTGGGGCAACCGGTCATGCGGATGATGATCTCCTCCTCGTTGAGGCCAACTTCGGTGCACAGGTCTTGGATACGATCGAGCAGCGAGGGAAGGAAGCGCTCCGACTCGGCCAACCCGAGTCCACACGTGGGCATCGACGGGCAGGACATGGCGGCCGCATGCAGCACGCCGGCCTGCTTTTCAGTCTTCACGCCATGCTCGTGCAGCAAGGCGGTGATAGCATCCTTGTCGGCATCGGTGACATTGGCCAGCACCACATTCTGGTTGGCCGACAGGCGGTATTCCACGCTGTCAAACTGCTCAGCCACGCGACGCAGGGCGGTCTTTTGGCGGCGGGTCTCGGTGTCCTTCACGCGGCCCGACTCGACGAAGAGCGTCAGGAACCAGCGGCCATCCACGGCCTTCTGCCAGTCGTAGGCGTCGGTAGTGGTAACAAACTGCACCGGCTTGGCCGGCTGAAATTCAAGACCCGCCCGACGGGCCACCTCACCGCGGAACCACTCCACACCCTTCTCCTGCAGCACGTACTTCAGGCGGGCGTGCTTGCGGTCGGTGCGGTCACCGAAGTCGCGGAAGACGGTGAGTACGGCCTTCGACACCTCGACCAGCGCCGAGCGTGGGAAGAAGCCGACCACATCGGCCAAGCGGGGATAGGTGATGGTGTTGCCATGGCTGCGACCCATGCCGCCGCCGGCGATCAGATTATAGCCGACTAGCTCGCCATTCTGAATGATGGCGATGAGTCCCATGCACTGGGTGAAAATATCGATGTCATTCACCGGCGGGATGACGAAGCCCACTTTGAACTTCCGGGGGAGGTAGGTCTTGCCGTAGAGCGGGTCGACGAAGTCCTTGTTCTCTGGCGTGTCGAGGTTGAGCTGCACTCCATCAATCCAAATGGAGTGGTAAGCCTTGGTCTGCGGGAGCAGGGCCTCGGAGACTTTCTTGGAGTCTTCGAACACTTGCTGGCGGGCGGTACTGATCGCGGGCATGGGGGAGGCCATGACGTTGCGATTCACATCACCGCAGGCGGCCAGGGTATCAATCATGGCCTGGTTGATCTCGCGCATGAGCGGGCCGAGACGATCTTTGACGACACCGTGGAATTGAACGCTCTGCCGAGTCGTGAGGCGCAGGGTGTTGTTGGCGCGCTGGGTAGCCAGGTCATCCAAGGCAATCCACTGCCGGGCGCTCAAGACACCGCCGGGAATGCGGCCGCGGATCATCCAGATGTACTGCTTGCCGCTCTTGCGGAGGTCGCGGTCGTCCTGCTGGTAGATGCCGTGGAACTTGAGGAACTGCTCGTCGTCTGCCGAGAAGCAGGCGGCTGCTGTATCGGCAAGCGTGGCGGCGATATTCCCAGCCAAGGTCGGGATCGCCGTCTTCAGTTCTTCGTTGCGGCTGGGCTTTTTCTCAGGGGTGGCAGCGGTGCTCATTTCCAAAACGCCTGTTTTTCGTGAAGCGACAGGCGGACACATCATCGCTCATGGCGGCTCCGAATCAATCGCGGAAAACACGAATACCCGATGTTTTCAGTAGGGTTTAGGGGATCTCTAAAAACTGTGGCAGAACCTTCGAACCGCGAGAGTTGAGTCTGGGGGGCAGCGGATATCTCTGGCGGGGTAACGCTGTTCCTGCCGAATTTCGGTTTGCCGCTGGGGACGCCCGTCCGCCAGATTGTCGGCATGCAATCGACGTTCACGGGGCCGGTCTATGTGGTGGGAGACAACATCGACACCGACCAGATCATCCCGGCGCAGTTCCTTAACCTGATACCGACGATTCCCGAAGAGTACGAGAAGCTCGGTGCGTACGCGCTGTGGGGACTGCCCGATTCTCTCTACACGACACGATTTGTGAAGGAAGGCGCGTTGGACACGGAGTTCCCTATCATCATCGCGGGCCGGAATTTCGGATGCGGCAGCTCCCGCGAGCATGCTCCGATCGCGATGGGTTCAGCCAACTGCGAAGTCGTGGTGGCCGAGAGTTACGCTCGCATCTTCTTTCGGAACTGTGTGGCGACGGGTGAAATTTATCCGGTGGAAACGGAATTTAACCTCCGGGACCAGTTCAAAACGGGCGACGTGGCCACGGTAGACATCAACACCCAGACCATCCTCCATCACGGGACCGGAAAGAGCTATTCGCTCAAGTCCCTGGGCGAGGTCCGGCCGGTGATTGATGCGGGCGGGATCTTCGACTACGCCCGCCAGAGCGGCATGATCGCGCAAAAGGCCTAAGCTTGGGACCACTGAGGACTGAGGATCCAGCCACACGCTGTGCTGGGATTTTCACTCAAGGGCACGTCGTTCAGCGGCACGTCACTCAAGGATACGTCTTCGGGGAGCTCCGCGGGTCGGGGCCTGCGCTCGCAGGGAAACTCTGGGGGAGGATAAACTATTCGCGCTGTGCGCGAGGGGGTTTGGTGTTCGCTTCCAATGCTCGCTCCGGCCCCGGCCCGCTGCCGCCGGTGACCTCTTCAGGCATGGGTTCGTCACCCTTCTGGGAAACGGATCTGTTCCCGTGCTTTTAGACAGTTGGACTGGTTTGCTAATACCAACTAACCTAATTGACCGGTATAATGTTTCCGAAGGAAGCGTTTGCTTGAAGCAGGAGCCAGTCTGGGATGAGGGAACGGACGCGGCGGGGATCTGCCCACCAGGACTGCAACCAGGACACGATGATGTCCCGCTG
>JAPLUH010000390.1 GCA_026397675.1 Verrucomicrobiota bacterium | reverse complement strand
CCCGACGCGCCAGAGCCCAGCACCTCGTGCAGTTGAAGCGCGTCCCACGCGATAGGCTGCACGATAACATCTGGCCGCGTGCAGAAGGGGTTGCCCGCCCATGCGAACCACGCGAGCCGGAACTGCTCGAGCGCGTTGGCCGAGACGCGGATCAACTCGAGCGCCGTGGCGTTGCTCATCGAGCTCGGCAAGGCGCGCAGTCGATTACCCGCCAACGCGAGCTTCTGCAGGCGCGGGCGATGGCCGAGTGACTCGGGAAGGAACTCGAGCTGGTTGTCGGTCAGCGTCAACCACCGCAACCGTGCGGGCAGCGCGTCTTCGGCCACTCGATTCAGGCGACAAGACTTGAGCACCACCATCTCGAGCTGCGGCAACTGCCCGATGACCCGCGGGAGTTCCTCACAGGGGTTGTTCGAGAGGAACAGGCGTCGCAGGGAGCGCAGGCGCGTGAACTCGTCGGGCAACGAGGTGAAGTGATTGCCCGAGAGATCGAGGTGCTCGAGCGTGTCCGCGTGTGCGAAAACTTCGCGAGTAAGGGTGTCGAGGCCGACGTTCCGGAAGCAGAGCTCTTTCACTGGGGGGAAGGGGTGCCATGAGGGGCGCCAGCTCGGCGCGAATTCCGTCAACGAGGGGTCGTCGTGGTCGTGGTCGAGCTCGGCCACCTCGGCCCAGATCATTGATAGGAATTTGCTTTTTGACGCTGCGCAATCCAAGCGGTGTTTCGTTCTTTTCAGCAGTCTCTGTGGGCGGCGATGTCGACCGCAGACTCTCGTTGCACTGGGGATTCGTCGAGCGGGAGCACACCAAAACGGCCTTGGCTGCAGTGAATGGCGGTGAAATCACCATCATCTCACTTCTTGTCTGAGTCTTGGGGCTTCTTGGCGAAAATCAAAAAAAGACCAGCCGCAAACAGGACCGCCATCAACACAGACTCAATGAAGCTGGTCTTTAAACCAGGATGGCTCCTCCATCGAATCATGGCGAACAGACAAGCCATAACTCCCCAAAGCTTCTGAATGGATGACACCATATTTTAAGTCTTGCAGCCTCAAGCAACCGTTACGTCGTGCTGCTTCAGGTGCAACAGGAAGTCGATGACTGAAGTCGCAGGCAACCGAAGCCCTCTTGATGGGAACGAGTGGGTGTCACATGCTTCGGAGATGGACTGGCTCTCGAACATGAAAGCTTGGCAGGCGCTCCCCGAGGAGAATCGTCGCGACCAAGCTTGGGCCCAAGTCCCCCAGAGCGTTGCGGCCAGCATGGCTTTTGAGGGAGAACCCGTGGACCCAACATGGCTGGAAAAGATTCATCGCCGGACCGAAATACCCGCTTTGTCGAATCCAGCCGCGGCATTCTCACCTACACGCAGCTAGCGCCTCTCATTGCGGAGCGGGTGCTGGCCTGCGAAGAGGCGCTCGTCGCCGGGGCTTTCGATGACTGTCCACTGGACGAACGACTGTTGGTCCAGTTTCACCGGCTGATTTGTGCGGACCTATTCCCCGAGTGGGCAGGCCGGTGGCGATGTGTCGATGTTCGAGTCGGTAATCTGTGTCCGCCCGAGTCCTATCTGGTGCCCCAAATGATGAGGAATTATGCGGAAGACCTGGCGGCCCGGTGGAACACGTTGGCTCCGGTAGCCGGACATCTTGCGCTGGAGACACTTGCCTTCGCTGAGGGCCGTCTGCTGACCATTCATCCATCCTTTGATTTCAACGGCCGCGTCACCCGACTCTGGCTTCGCGAGATTCTTCGGCGGGCTAGATTACCTCAGGTGGTGCTGACGGTTGAGGGGGATGAGCATCGGTCCGCTTACTTCCGGGCGTTGGAGGCGGCGGACGACTGCGACTGGAAGCCTCTGAGCGAGCACTGGGCGCTTCGTTTCGAGCAGATTCCACCCCCGACCTTGCAAGCTGTCCCAACGGATGGGGACCGTGTTGAGGGTGCCTGAAACGGATTTACCGGCCCCAGCGGGTGTTTTTCAGGAACTCGATGAGGTCGGCCAGTTCTTGGCGGGTGATTTGTTCGTCGAGGCCGGCGGGCATGAGGGAGACGGTCGATGGGGTCATCGCGGTGATGTCGGCGCGGTCGATTTGTAAGGTCGAGCCGGGGCCGGTGATGAGGGTCACGCCGCGGGCATCGTCGCGTCGCAAGATGCCCAGGCGTTCCTCGCCGTCGCGGGTGGTGACCGAGATAGGTTCATAGCTGCGGACCAGGCTGGCCGAGGGCTCCACGA
>JAPLUH010000221.1 GCA_026397675.1 Verrucomicrobiota bacterium | reverse complement strand
CACCAACGCACCCAACATCCCTCCGTTACAGACTGTCCACACACCCCGATTTGGAGCCTGTCCCTAAGCACTAAAAATAATCGAGAGTGGCCCCTTTTGTGTAAATAGGTGGGACCGACCCCTCGACGAAAGAGGCAGCGGTGTCGGGCCGGAGCGAGCCTTGGAGGCGAACACCCCAACCCCCTCGCGCACAGCGCGAAAGCTTCTCCTCCCCAGAGCCTACTCAGCGAGCGGAGGCCTGGTACCGCGGAGCCCCTACGACGACATCAGAATAGTATAGAGTGGCACTTTTTGTGTAAATAGGTGGGACCGACCCCGCGGCCTTCCAACCGACTCGGTCCTTTTCTCCGCTGATTCCGACATTACAGTCTGCCTGCCCGTATGAATCCTTACGCTACGATCGTCCGCGATTACGCCCGCAGCTTCCGAGAAGGCCGCGCCTTTCCTCTGGGCGGGCTCACTCCGACCACCGTGGCCACACCGCGGCCGGGAGCACCGAAGGCCCTGATCTTTTCCCCGCACCCGGACGACGAATGCATCATCGGCGGCCTCGCCCTCCGCCTCCTGCGCGAATGCGGCTGGAATATCCAGAATGTCGCCGTCACCCAGGGCAGCAATCGCGCCCGCCAGTCCGAACGCTGGACCGAACTCCAAGCCGCCTGCGCCTACATGGGTTTCGGCTTAATCCAGACCAGCCCGAACGGCCTCGAAAAGGTCACACCCAAGTGCCGCTCTGAAGAACCCGCCCTCTGGGCACCCATGGTCCAGTGCATCGCCGATATCCTGCGCCAAGAGGCACCCGCAGCCATCCTCGTCCCCCATGTCGCCGATTGGAACGGCTCGCACATCGGAACCCATCACCTCGTCATGGATGCCTTGGCCACCCTCGGACCCGACTTCCAAACCGTCCTCATCGAAACCGAATACTGGGGCCAAATGACCCGCCCCAACCTGATGGTTGAAATCAGCGAAAATGACCTCACCGACCTCGTGAGCGGCATTTCCTTTCACGCCGGCGAAGTGAAGCGAAACCCCTTCCACCTGCTCCTGCCCGCTTGGATGCAAGACAACGTCCGCCGCGGCAGCGAACTCGTCGGCGGTCAGGGCGGCGCCGCTCCCAACTTTGGTTTCGCCACACTCTACCGCCGCAGTCTCTGGAAGAACGGATCCACCGTGGAGATCCAGCACGGCGGCCTCAACCTCGGCCTGAATGACCGGCCAGACACCTTGTTCACCGTGTGACTGATCCCGCATCCCCTGCCCTCTTGAAGCCGATCACCGAGGCCAAGTACCGCGCCCTGCGCGAACTCCTTGCCAGCTACGGCAGTTGCATCATCGCCTATTCCGGCGGCGTCGACTCGGTCTTCTTGGCCAAGGTCTCCCACGATGTCCTTGGCGAACGCTCCCTGGCCGCCATCGCCGATTCCCCCAGCCTGCCCCGCAGCGAACTTCAAGAAGCCTTGGAGATCGCCGAGCGTTTCGAAATCCCGGTCCGCGTCCTTCAGACCCAAGAATTCAACGACCCCCGATATCTCTCCAACCCCGAAAACCGCTGCTATTTTTGCAAGCACGCCCTCTTTCGCGAGCTCGAGCCCATGGCCCGTTCACTCGGATATCAGGTGTTGGCCTATGGAGAGAATGCCAGCGACATCGGCGATCACCGCCCCGGAGCCAAGGCCGCCGGTGAGTTTCAAGTTCGCGCCCCGCTCAAAGAATTGGGCCTGACCAAGACCGAGATCCGCGAACTCAGCGCCCACCTCGGCCTTCCAACCGCCGACAAAGCGCAAATGGCCTGCCTGAGTTCCCGCATCCCGACCGGCGAAGCCGTCACGGAAGAAAAGCTCCGGATGGTCGAGGAGGCGGAGGCCTTTCTGCGAAACCAAGGATTCCACGACCTCCGAGTTCGGCATCACGAACTGGGAGGCACTCTAAAGGGACACCTCGCCCGCATCGAAGTTGGCCCTCCCGAGTTTCAGCGCTGGCAAGACCCTCAGCTCAGAGAGTCCGTGCTGGTTCGCTTGCGCCATCTCGGATACGGCCTCGTGACCGTGGATCTCAACGGCTATCGACGCGGGCCCGCGCCGATTCCACTAAACCCGGTTTGAGCATTCGCACCCCGGAATCGGCTCCTTCGCCAGACCGGCCCGCCGTGGGAAATCGTGGAGTTTAGTCTATCTGGGTTTGGACTTCCTGAGATCCAAGCCATGGTGTGACGAGATGACGGAAACGGTGACCACCCCGGTATTGCTTCAAACAAGCAACGTACAACACGCCTACCGTGAACGCGCCGTGCTTGCCGGGGTTTCACTGTGCATCCACGCGGGCGAGCGGGTTGCGCTGACCGGCCCTTCCGGATCAGGGAAAACAACCCTGCTCAATCTCCTCGGAGGCGTGGACCGCCCCACCTCGGGCCGCATCGAGTTCGATGGGGTCTGCCTCAACGATCTGGATGGCAATGGACTGGCTGCGCTCCGACGCCGCCACTTCGGCACGGTCTTCCAGTTCTTCCACCTCCTTCCCACACTCACCGCGAGCGAGAACGTAGAATTGCCCCTCCAATTGCTCGGCGTGCCGGCTCCCGAACGCCGAACCCGGGTTGCGACCCTGCTCGAGCGAGTTGGTGTGCTCCACCGGGCCGATGCCCCACCGGGCGAACTGTCCGGCGGCGAAATGCAACGCATCGCCATCGCCCGCGCTCTCATCCATCGACCTCGATTGCTCTTGGCCGATGAACCCACAGGCAACCTCGATTCCCGCAATGGCCAACGCATCCTCGATTTGCTCCGCCAATTGAGTGACGAAACGGGCACCGCCTTGGTGCTGGTCACCCACAGCCCAGAAGCGGCCGCTATTTGCCACCGCGAAATACGGCTCCGGGACGGGGTCATTGAGACTGAGTCTTCAACCTCTTCCGAGCGCCTATGACCGAGGCGACCCCAGCGCCAGTTCAGCGATTGCTCTGGACCCAGATTAGTTGGCGTCATGCGCGCAACTCGCCATGGACCACCAGCCTGCTCATTCTGACATTGGCTCTGGGGGTCGCAGTCTACTTGTCGATCCGACTGGCCAATCGCGCAGCGATCTCCAGCTTCCAGAATTTCACCGATGTGGTCACCGCCGAGAGCGACGGAATGATTCTGTCCCCGGCCGGAAGCCTGCCCGATTCCCTGCTCTTAGAACTCCGCGAACGCTTCACCGACACACCGGTACACTGGGTGCCTGTCGTGGAAAGCACCGCCGTGGAACCGGGCGATGGGACCCAATCGGCCATCGGAGGCCGAACCACCTACACACTGCTCGGCGTCGATTGGATCGCACTGCAGAATTTGGCTCAGGCCCGCAAATCAGAGCGTTCGCGGACGACCCCAATGCCGCAGGGCCCGGTGCCGAATTCATCGACCAACACACCCACCGATGAGTCCGCCCTCTGGGCCAGCCTGCAAGACCCCTATGCGGTGCTTGTCCCCTCGGCGGTCGCCGCTCGTCTCACGTCCCCGACCTTGCGCCTAGTGGTCCAGGAGCAAATCGTGGAATTGAGGATTACCGGCATCATTCCCGAAGACCCCGCGCAACCCAAAGCCCCCGACAACCTGCTGCTGCTCGATCTTCCCGCATTGCAGCGCTTGACCGCCCGAACCGGGCAGCTTGACCGCATCGAGTTCGTTTTACCCGAGGGGGCCGATCGACCGGTCCGTGCGGCCGCCCTCCGCCAAGAACTCAGCCCATGGATAGCGGGCCGCTGGATTCTGAGCAGCTCCTCCGACCGGCGTGACAATGCAGCCACCATGACGCAGGCCTTCCGCCTGAATCTCACCATCCTGTCGCTGCTCGCATTGCTGGTGGGGCTCATTCTGGTCTTTCAGGCTTTGGATGGCGCGGTGGTCCGACGCCGCGAAGAAATCGCCATCTTGCGTTCTTTGGGAGTCGAGCCTGAGCGCATCCGCAACGCCTGGTTGTTTGAAGCGGCGGTGCTTGGCCTCATCGGCGGCAGTTTGGGTCTGATCTTGGGCTGGGCCGGTGCGCAGGCAGCCGTGCGCGGCGTCGGCCAAACCGTCAATTCTCTCTACTACGCCACCGCAGTCCGATCGGCCTCATTAGATCCAGTGGAAGCCGGAGCCGCGTTGTTGCTAGCCATCGCGGCCAGCCTCGTGGCTGGAGGATGGCCCGCTCGCCAAGCCGCAACCACCCCACCTGCCCAATTAATCGGCCGAAACCGAGCCCAAACGGGAACCAGCGCTCCCCGTTGGATATTGCCCACAGCGTTGCTGCTCCTCATCACAGCCGCCTTACTGGCCATGCTGCCCGCGCTGCGGCTGGCCGGAGGATCCCGAATTTCGGTCGCGGCCTACGGATCGGCACTCACCTGGTTGCTGGGATCCGGACTGCTGGCGGGCCTGCTTCCCCCATTTTTGATCCGACGACTGGCTTCTTGGGAAGGCCTCTCCGCGCCGGCGCGTTTGGGCTTGAGCCACCTTCGCCAACCCACTGGGCGCCACCGAATGGCCATGGCCGGATTGGTATGCGCTGTGGCCATGACCGCTGGAATGGCCATCCTCGTCGGTAGTTTTGATACCACCCTGCGAGGGTGGATTGAGCGCACCTTCATGGCCGACCTGTACGTCTCCAGCGAAGGAGCCCAGAGTGCCTCGACCCAGAATCGCATCCGGCCCGAGACCTGGAAGGCTCTGGTATCAAACCCTGAAGTCGTGGCCGCCAACGTGGTGCAGGCCCTCGAACTGCAACTCCCCGGCGGATCCACCCTGCTCTTTGGTGGCAATCCCGCCTTCATGCGCGATCAAGCGCGCATCGCCTGGCGCGAGGAACCCACCGACGACGCCCTTTGGGATCCCGCCCGCAACAGTGGCCTTGCCTTGGCCAGCGAGAGCTTTTCTCACCGTTTTCAACTGCATCGGGGTGACACTCTGACCCTGCCCACGCCGAGCGGCCCTCGCCGAATCACCCTCGCCGGTGTTTTCTCTGATTACGGCAACGAACGCGGATCTCTGGTAATCCAGCGCGAACACTTTGCCGCCTGGTTTGGTGACGAGTTAGCCACCAGCATCATCGCCAAGCTTCGAGACCCTGAACAGGCCTCGTCCGTTCGGGCTCGTTGGAAAAATAGTCACCCAGGGCTGGCTGTTTACACCCAACCCCATCTCCGCAGCGAGGCCCTGCGCATCTTCCGGCAGACCTTCGCCATCACCGACGCCCTCGAACTCATCGGCATCGCCGTCTCGGTCTTGGGATTGGGCTTCACCTTGGCCAGCCTGCTGTGGGAACGGCGCAACGACCTCACCACCTTGCGAGCCCTCGGTTTCAAACATTCCGAGATTGCCTGGGCCACCACCTTAGAATGCGTCCTGACAGCCCTCGTGGGCATCCTCGTTGGCCTGGTTGCCAGCCTTGCGCTCGGTTGGCTGCTCATCCACCGGGTCAACGTGCAGACCTTCGGCTGGACCCTCGAAACCGACCCGCCCTGGGGGTGGATGGCAGGCCTAGGTGTGGCCGTGCTCGCCATGGCCGCCATCACGGGTTGGAGCATCGGCCGCTGGGGCGCTGCGCTGCCTGCAGAACGCGAAGAATGATTCCCATGTTCCCGACTCCTCAATTCTCGATGAACGACCCGTGGCTGCCCCTACGCCTCTGGATACTGGGAGTGATAGTCCTGGGAATCGCGGGTCTCGACCTCTTGGAAGCCGAGCCCCCTTCACTGAGCCGCCCAGAATTCGCCCTCCCCCAACCCGGACGCATTTTTGAGTTCCCGGCCGACCATGGAAGTCATCCCGAATACAAGATCGAGTGGTGGTACATTACAGGCCACCTGACCTCTGAAGGCGGTCAACGGCACGGGTTCCAAGCCACTTTCTTTCGACGAGCCGGAGACCGCAAAACTAACACCAATACCCCATCCCAGTCCCTCACGCCCCCCACCTCCGCCACGCCCCTCTTCGCCACGGACGAATTTTTCCTGGCCCACATGGCCTGGCTCGATGTGGCCACCGGAACCTTTAGTCATGAGGAACGCCTGAACCGCCGAGGCTGGGACGCCCAGGCTGCCACGAATCGCCTCGACGTCCGTAACGGCAATTGGTCCCTCAAAGACCTGGGTCCGGACGCCCAAGGCCAGCCAAAGGTCGAATTGCGGGGCGGCATCCAGGCCGACTTGTTCTGGCGCATGAGCCTGACGCCGAAGAAACCCCTGGTGGTCTTCGGCACCAATGGTGTCTCGCGCAAGGCCCGTGAACCCTCGGCGGCCAGCCACTACTTGACCTTCCCCCGGCTCGCGGTCAGCGGTGAACTCCGACGCGGATCCAAGACCGAGCGCATCGAAGGCGAGGCCTGGATGGACCATGAACTCAGCAGCAGCCAACTCGGCGAAGGCCAGGTGGGCTGGGACTGGACGAGCATTCAGTTCTTCGACGGCCGTGAGTTGATGGCTTACCGGATGCGCCGCGACGACGGCAGCACCGATGCGTTCTCCACCGTGGCCTGGATCGGGAAGGACGGCCGCGTGTCGCAGTGGGGCCCCGACCGGTTCACCTGGCGCGGCGAAGGCCAATGGAAGAGCCCGCGCTCCGGCGGCACCTATCCGGCGACCGTCCTGCTCACCGTGCCCGAGCCCGATGGCCGCCCCGGGCCCACCCTGCGCATCGAACCCCTCTGCGCCGACCAAGAACTCTCCGGCGGCATCGCCGGCGTGCCCTACTGGGAAGGCGCCTGCCGCGTCCTCGACGCCCAAGGCAAAGAAATCGGCCGCGCCTTCGTGGAAATGACCGGCTACGCCGGCCACTTGCGGCGAGCCGTGCCCGGCACAGGCACAGGCACAGGCACAGGCCAGAAAACCACTAACGCCAACGTGGCAACAGGCACCCAAAGGTCCTAAGGTCCGCCCCCATGCGTTGCATCGTCACAGCGGGCCCCACCGTGGAACCCCTGGATGCGGTCCGTCGATTGACCAATCACTCGACCGGCACCCTGGGAACCCAGTTAGCTAATCACCTCGCTGGCTGCGGCCATGACGTCCTTCTGCTGCGTAGCCGCACCGCCACGGCTGCCCCCGCACTGCACGCAGTCAGCACCGAGCGATTCGGAACCTCCCACGAACTCCTGACCTGCTTTCAGACCCATGCCACCCCCGAGCCAGTGGCCATTTTCCAAGCAGCGGCCGTTGGTGATTTTGAGATCGGCGCGGT
This sequence comes from Verrucomicrobiota bacterium, assembly GCA_026397675.1. GTDB lineage: Bacteria > Verrucomicrobiota > Verrucomicrobiia > Limisphaerales > UBA9464 > SXXZ01. Next base: position 3,536 of record JAPLUH010000221.1, on the reverse strand, counting down.
TTATCGCCGGGAGCCCGACGGAACTCTGCTGCGCCTGCAGTCGGGCAAGTATTCGACCCGAGACGGCGTCCTTCTGAGCGAACTCCGACCCACCCCAAAGATCTTACCCCAACTGCGCGACCTTTATCCCAAGGCCTGGATCACTGGCTGGAAATACGAAGTCGATGGATCTCGTGCCGAAGTCTTGGCCCGGGCCCGACACCAATTGGAAACTGGCCGCTCCAATGCCGTGATCGCCAACGGTCCGGCCTATGGCTCTGGGTTCTGCTGGCTCACCGTGGACAGCGAGCAGCACCTCGATGACAGCGCCGCACTGAACCATTGGCTGGCCGATCACCTCCGCCATTAAGGCCGCCGCGCCGAATTGCAGGATTTTAAAATCCACAAATCCAGCGAGGCGCGAACCGGAAGACCGAACTACAAATTCGGCGAAAAGATTTTCGGGAGAAGATCGGTCGGAGGCTCAAAGCCCCATTAGGGCCGAGACACGGGAGACCGTTTCCACAGAATCCGCATGAATCCATGCCTGCCATCCACGGGAGTCTCCAGCGGCGATATTTTCAGGACGGTCGTCCAGATAGAGCAAGTCGTTGCCGGTGAATCCGGAGAGACCCTCCACAGCCTCATAAATGCGGCTGTCTGGCTTCATGGAGCGAACCTCGTAGGACAACACTTCTCCGGTGAACTGGCCATAGAAGTCAAAGGATTTGCGCACGTGGCGGATGGCCTGCGCATTGGTGTTGGAAAAAACGTAAGTGGGAATGCCCCTACAGACCAACTGCCTCTGAAGCTCCACCATCGGGGTGATCTCAGTGAAAATATCGCCAAACCAATTTAGAAACTCTTCTTCAGCACCACGAAATCCGGTCGCCGTCACCACGGCTTCATAAAACTCACGGTCGCTGATGAGGCCCGTCTCGTAGCGATGCAGAAGCGGGGTCTGGTTGACCACCCTCAGGATCTCCTCGGCAGAGAGGCTGGACTGGCTTGCCATGCGACGGGCGAGGATTCCGTAATCGAAATCGAGAAGCACTTTGCCCAAGTCAAAAACGACGGCTTTCGGTACTCGTGAGGCATTCATGAAAATTCGCGTCGACCCTCCAGGGCACGGCTTAAGGTGAGCTCGTCGGCGTATTCCAAACCCGCTCCGGCCGGCAGCCCTTGAGCCAGTCGGGTAATGCGTGCACCGACTCCGGCCAGACGCTGTCGGATGTAGTGGGCGGTTGCCTCCCCCTCGACATCTCCAGACAACGCCACCACCACCTCACGAACAGGGCCCTCCGACATGCGGGCTTCCAACTCGCGGATCCGAAGGTCTTCTGGGCCGACGCCGTCCAGCGGGCTCAATTTACCTCCCAAAACGTGATACTTACCTCGGAAGGCACCGGATTTTTCAAAACTCAAGATGTCCGTAGGTCGTTCGACCACACAGAGCAACCCAGCATCGCGCAGGCCATCGGAACAAATTCGGCACGGTTGACACTCGGTCAGTCCCCCACAGCGCTCACAGGCAACAATGCGCTCGCGGGCAAACATTAATGCTTCGGACAGAACTCGAACCCGCTCCGGCTCCATCTGGATGACATGGAGCGCCAACCTCTCGGCCGAACGCGGTCCAATCCCAGGCAACGATTTGAGCGCGAGGACCAACGCCTGAATCGGAAGGGGCAACTCGGTCATCGCATCAGCCGGGGTTCAGAACATCCCCGGAAGACCAAATCCCTGGGTCACCGAACCCATCTCCTTATTGGAGATCTCCTTGGCCTGGGTGAGCCCTTGGTTGATCGCCGTCAGCAAGAGATCTTCCAAGAATGCCACGTCGTCCTTGTTCACCGCATCCGGGTTGATGTGAATGGCCTTTAGCTGACCATCTCCAGAAACGACCACTTTGACGGCTCCGCCACCCGAGGTGGTTTCGATGGTCTTCTGCGCGATGGACGCTTGAACGGTCTCCATCTGCTGCTGGATGCGCTGTGCCTGCCGCATGAGTTTTCCAACGCTGCTCATAGTGTGTGGTTACGAACTAAAATTGTTATCCTGTCTGGCGGCAGTCTGAACGAGAGATCCCTCTCGAGGCAACCTCTGGGGTCGATGATTGGACTCTGAGGGGTAGGTCAACTGGCTTCAGAGGGTCCCCGAACTTCCATGATCCGCCCCTTGAAGACTTCCAATGCCTGACGGATCAGCGGGTCGTTGAGGAATTCATCCTTGTTCAACAAAACCGGTGCCCCCGCTTTGGGTTTGGCCTCCGTTGGCTTCACCTCGGACGCGGAGGGTCGGGCGCTTTCCCGGGGTGAGGTCGCAGGGCTCAATACAGGGACCACCGGCTCCGGAACTGAAAGACTCTCCGAGACCACAAAACGCAACGTCACCCTCTTGCCGGTGATGGTCTGAAGCACCGTTTGCAGGGTACCAATGTTCCGAGCGGTATCGAGATAGGCTTCAGGGGGATGAGCGATGGTCAATGTTTCGCGCAACCAACTCTCCGCGCGACTCTGTTGCAGCGCTGCCCGAAGGAGCCCCTCACTGTGAGGCAATTGCGCCATCAATACCTGCCAGATCGCTTCGATCGTCTGGGAACTCTCCGACAGTAACGGGGCCGAATCTAACGGCGATTTGGCCGGTCCACTCGGAATCGGGAGCGAAGAGATGGCGGCGGCCGGCGGGTTGACGACTGGAGCCACTGACGGAACCGACGCCGCTGGAGGTTTCGGCAACGGCGGGTTGACCGGCGGGGATACCACTGTAGGGGCCACTACGGTAGGGGTAACCACGGGGGCCGGCGGCGTCACTGGGGCTGCGGAGTTCACCTTCGTTGCCGACGCTGCAGGCACTGCCACCGCAGGACCCGCCGGAACCTGATCCCGCATCGCCTTCAATTGCTTGAGCACGGCATCAAGGCTCGTGGCCTCGCGGGCTTGGATCACCTTGAGCAACGTCACCTCCATGAAGATGCGCTTGGAAGCCACCTCTCGTTGACGCCCCTCGGCCGAACTCAACACCTCCATCACTCGAGTCAGGGCGTCCGCGTCGATGTGTTTGGCCTGTCGAGTGAGTGCCCCCATCTCGGCTTCACTGACATTGAGCAAACCCGCCTCGGACCCGGAAACCAGAAAGAGCAACAAATTGCGGAAATGATTGAGCAAGTCCGCCAGCAGACGCCCCAAGTCTTTACCGGAACTGGTCAGCTCCTCCAGAAGCCGCAAGGTGGTGGCAATATCGCCCTCCAGAAGCGCGTCCACCAGCTGCATGAGCTGAGCACGGGCCGCCAAGCCGAACATCGACAACACATCGGATTCGACAATCCGGTCACCGCAAAAGCTGATCAACTGGTCCAGAGTCGACTCGGCATCCCTCATGCCGCCGTCCGCACCACGGGCGATGGCCAAGAGGGCGTCCGGATCGATCGAGACCTTCTCTTGCTCGGCGATCCAAGCCAGATGCTTGACGATGAGTGCGGCAGGAATCCGGCGAAGATCAAACCTCTGACATCGACTCAGAATCGTGGGCAGAACCTTCTCCGGATCGGTCGTCGC
>JAPLUH010000297.1 GCA_026397675.1 Verrucomicrobiota bacterium | reverse complement strand
ATGCTTGACGATGAGTGCCGCTGGGATACGACGAAGGTCAAACCGCTGGCATCGACTCAGAATCGTCGGCAAAACCTTCTCGGGATCGGTCGTCGCGAAGAGAAACTTCACATGCGGCGGGGGCTCTTCCAACGTCTTGAGCAGCGCATTGATAGCCGCTGTCGAGAGCATGTGCACCTCGTCGATGATGTAGATTTTGTATTTGCCCGAGGCGGGCGCAAACTTGGCCGTATCCCGCAACTCACGAACTTGGTCGACGCCGTTGTTCGAAGCACCGTCGATCTCCAATACGTCCAAGGAGCGCCCCTCGGTGATTTCCTTCACCCTCGGGTCGGCATCGTCGAACTCAACGCTGGGTCCACCGGTGCAATTGAGCGCCTTGGCAAAGATGCGCGCCAAGGTGGTCTTGCCTGTACCACGAGGCCCACAGAACAAATAGCCGTGCGCGATCCGCCCCAGACGAATGGCGTTGGCCAAGGTGGTGGTCACATGTTCCTGCCCCACCACGTCGGCAAAACGCTGGGGACGGTATTTTCGGGCGATGACCTGGTAACTCACGGTTGGAAGACAATTGAAGTCCGAAGCCCGTCCATTGGAAAGCAAACAGCGCAGTCAACAACACGGTTTCCCAGTCTTCTGGGAGGCCGTGGCTGGGTGACTATTTGCCGAACTTGCGGAGGTACTTGAGAGCCACCTCCAGGTCGTCGTGCCAGGGAGCCGTGATCTCGACCCGCCGCTCGTCGTCCGGATGGGCCACCCCTAATTTCCACGCATGTAGGGCGAGCGATGGGGTCAGAGGGCGCTCCTCCTGACCTTCCTTAAGACGGTAAGAGGGTTTCAGCGCTGAGAGGAACAACCGACGTCCATCCCCGTAAAACTCATCTCCGTAGATGGGAAAGCCCGCAAACTTGAGGTGAACCCGGATCTGGTGGGTTCGGCCCGTCTCGGGATGGCAGGACAACAAGGTCACGCCACGGAACCGCTCCAAGACCCGAAAACGCGTGAAGGCCTTCTTGCCGTCCTTGTTCCAGCGCATCATGCCCGTCAGGCGGGGATCCTGCATTAACTTGAGATCCACCTCGAACTCGTCCTGCTCCGGATTGCCGGGCACCAGTGCCACATAGGTCTTCTCAGGCATCGCACCGCCGAACTGGTTGGCCAAGTGAACCAACGCTGGCTTGTCCTTGGCCAGCAACAGAACGCCCGTGGTTTCGAAATCCAACCGATGGGCATTAGCCAGATAGTCCAACTTCCGACTCGCCGCCCATTCCGTCCCACGCTCAATGCCCGCATGGAGCAGTTTCATGAGGTTCGGGCGCTCCGGATCGTAGCGGTCTGGAGATGTGAGTAACCGCGCCGGCTTGTCGATGGCCAGCAGGCGGGCGTCTTCGTAGACGACGGGGACAGACCAGAACTGGCCGGTCACCGGTGCGGAGAGTTTAATGACCGGCCTCGGGGCCTTCATTGGGCGGGCGGGACGCCAGACAAGGTCGAAGGTGTCTTGGCGGCCAAGGCTCCCGACTTCTGGAACTCAGAGGAGAACCAAGACTGGAACACGGACATGCGGCGCTGCTGCCGGGCCTCGATGAGCGCCGCAGGCAAGGCCTTATTCACGGCCTCATTGGACACGGGTTCCTTCTTCTCCAAGTACAGAACGAAACCACCATCGGTGCTTTCGGTGTAGCGAGAGACCCCATTGAGCTTGGCGCTCGTCGCGGCGTTGCGCACGAGGTAGAGGTTCAGGCGGGAATCCAGACCTGCGACGTTCTGGGCCGCGGTCGTGAATTCCGGAACTGCGACGACCGAAGCCTTCTCGGCCGATGCGATGTCGGCAAAGCGCTTTCCAGAGCTCAGGCCAACCGTGGCAGTCGCTTGGAACTTTTCACCCGCCTCGCGGGCCGCCGCACGGGCGCGATCCATCTTGTAGTCTTGAAGCACCCGCTCGCGGACCGTAGCAAACGAAGGGATCTCCGGGGCGAGCTTGGTTTGAAGCATTGGAATCACTACGAAACCCTCACCGTCCAAGGGCTCTGTGTACGGCGTTTCGGCATTGAGTCCTGCCACGCGCTGCGGCAACGCCTGCACACTCTCCAAACCGACGATGCGCTCACCCGCACGGAACGGGGTGGTGCTGCGCAAAGGCACCTTCAATTTGGCGGCCGTCATGGCAAACGACGAGGCCGTTACGTTGGTCAGGCTGCCCAGCTCGTCATTGAAACGAACGGCTTCCTGACGGGCCAGACCCAGAGCGCCCTGAGAAGCCGCTTCATCACGGATCTTGCGCAAGGCGGCGTCCTTGCTCAGCACCTTTTCGTTCTCATCGCGGAACGTGTCGGCACCGCGCTGCTTGTAGAACTCTTCCAGACGATTGGTGAAGCCCGGCTCCTTGGCGATCATGGCCTCGGCCTCGGCGATGTGGCTGGTCGCGTCAAAGCGCACATACACCAGCACGGAACGCTCGGGGATACGGTAGTAGGCGATACGGTTGCTGTAGAACTTGCTGAGGTCTTCCGGCTTGGCTGTGATGCTGGCCACACGGTTGGACACGCTGAAGAGAGCGGCCTTGGTCACCCAGCGCTCATTGTCGCGACGATAGTCGGACTCCACCTCGCGCGGCGTGACCAAACGGGAGGCGGCTCCCACTGTCTCGACCAAGTGCTGAATGGCCACCTGCTGGCGGATGTGCTCCAGGAACGTGGCCTCGTCGATGCGGGAGCGCTGCCGGAGGTTCTGTATGAAGGCGTCGTAGTTAAAGGTTCCCGTATTGGGGTCCTTGAAATTCTCCCGCAGGTACTTACCCACGGCGTCGTCGCTCACCTGGATGCCCATCTCCTTCACCTTGGCTTGAAGCACCATCAACTCGGCGACCTGGCGCTCGTTGTCGGCGGAGGCTCCGCGAGCGCGACCACCGCGCAGTGCTTCATCCACGGCTGCCGCCGTGCGGGCCTTGAGCAGCTGATCACGGGTGATCGGCCGGCCGTAGAGCTTTCCGAAATCGGAGCCACCGAAATCAAAAGAGTTTCGACCGCCACGGGCATCACTCCAGATAACGAAGCTGGAGATGACCGCGGTGACGATGATGGCCCAGAGCCAGTTCGAATGTTTGCGAATCGATCCGATCATAAAATTTGCTGAGTCGAAGGAGCCGCAGAACCTAATGGCTGCAGGAAAACCGGGTCAAACCGTAAAACAGACGGACTTCCGGGCTAAGGCCCAAAGGTTTTCACCGCTCGTCGCTTTCCTACTCGTTCATTCTGCTGGGAGATTTCATTCCTTATCCACAGAAATGAGCCCTTATCCGGGAGGATTTAGTGGGGAGCGACGTCTTTGAAGAAGAAGACCCGCCCAGCGCGACCGGTTTCACTGAATCGTTCCGGCTCAAAAAAAACAATCCCTCCGGGTAACTCCGACTCCTCAGAGAAACTTGCGGCGAAACCCTGCGATTTGAGGGGCATTGAGAAGTGACCTCTACGGCCGCTCTCATGGAAAGGGCGGAATGGTTGCCCATTCCGCCCTTTGAAAACACTCGGCAACTGACCGAGCGAGTGACTGATACCTTACTGAAGCTGGGCCAACACGGCCTTCACGGCTTCAAAGTTGGGCAGGTCCTTCGGCGTAGCAGTTTGCTCGGCGTAATTGACCGAGCCGTCTTTACCAATCACAAACGCGGCGCGAGCCGAGGTGTCAACCACACCGGCCAACATCGGGAAGAGAACCCCGTAGGCCTTGGTCGTATCCTTGTTCAGATCGCTGACC
>JAPLUH010000374.1 GCA_026397675.1 Verrucomicrobiota bacterium | reverse complement strand
CGGTGGTGAACATCGACAACGGCTTCGGAGCCGGTTACGCCGCCAGCGGCATTAATGCACTGGCCGCATCCTCATCGTCTGCGTCGGCTGCCTCGCTCGCGTCGATTCAGCTGTAACGATTGAGTGAGGAGGAAAGGGGTTGCGTGGCCAGCACGCCGGATCTGATGGAACCGTTACGACTCAGAAGGGGTCTGCTAAAGCCCCTCAGAGGCGATGACGTCGGCCGCGCCGGCGGGCACTAGGTGCGCGAAAGGAAGCCCCCGACGGATCCGGTCCCGGACCTCCGACGAGGAAATGCCGAGCGGCCACCCACGCAGGTGACGCAGTCGCCAGGGCGAGGGCAGGGAAGCCTGAGGTTGGCCGGGTCTTGGAATGACCACGAAGGTCACTGCCTTGGCCAACGCCTCGGCCTCACGCCATTGGGGCAAGGTGGGTACATGATCAGCCCCGATGAGCCAGAAGAGCTCAGCTTCCGGATGTCGCGCAGTGAACGTGTTCACCGTATCGATCGAGTAGCTCACGCCGCCTCGGCTCAACTCATCGTCATGGACCTCGGTGCGGGATTGGCCGGCCAGCGATCGGCGGAGCATCCGTAATCGGGCTGCATCTGGGGCAGGTCGGGAATCCGGCTTGAAGGGCGACTGTGCGGCAGGAATAAAGAATAACCGGTCCAGCGCCAGTTCCTCCAGAGCCGCTTGGGCGACCAGCAGATGGCCACAGTGCAGCGGATCGAACGATCCTCCGTACAGTCACCATCGCGGTGGGCGATCGGGATTTGGAATCGGGGACGATGCCCTTGGGATCACTGGATTCATGCTCGCTGGGCTAGAGTCCGCGCACTTCGCCAGCCCGAGTCAATCTTCCAACCGGAGCCTTGGCTAGAGTTCTAGAAATAACACCTAGGGTATGGCTCGCTCGGCGCAGACTAGGGAGCTGCATCGACCAGGGACAGGCTGTTGGTCGCAGTTCGGAGCATGGCTTCGTCGTGGCTGGGCGATTCGGGCTTGGCTCGGACAATGCGACCCAACCCTTGGCACCGAGGGGTCTCGGGCTTAGCGTCTGTCCATGGTTCACGCGTCCGATCCGCTGATCGCCTCTGTCCGCAAGCCGATGCCGCCGGCGCAGTTCGATGCCCTTTCCCGGGAGATCTTGGAACTGAAGCGTCGGCATAACGCCGTGATTCTGGCCCACAACTATCAGGTGCCGGAGATCCAGGACGTGGCCGACTTCGTAGGTGATTCCCTGGGCTTGTCCCAGCAGGCAGCCAAGACTTCAGCCGATGTGATTGTCTTCTGCGGGGTGCACTTCATGGCCGAAACGGCCAAGATCTTGAATCCCACCAAGCGGGTCATTCTCCCGGATCGCGATGCCGGTTGCTCCCTCGAAGAAAGTTGCCCGGCTGCCAAGCTGCGGGAACTCCAGGCCACGAATCCCGATTTCTACACCATTGCCTACATTATCTGCTCGGCCGAGGTAAAGGCCTTGAGCGACTGCATTGTAACCAGCGGCAATGCCGTCAAAATTGTCGAGCACGCACCGAAGGATCGGCCGTTGTTGTTCGTT
>JAPLUH010000320.1 GCA_026397675.1 Verrucomicrobiota bacterium | reverse complement strand
GAGGAGCCTGTCCCTTGTGAGGAGCCTGTCCCTTGTGAGGAGCCTGTCCCTTGTGAGGAGCCTGTCCCTTGTGAGGAGCCTGTCCCTTGTGAGACGGAAGGCGACGTTCAGGTGAAAATCAGGAAATCAACACCAAGACCGGGTGGAGGAGATTTGACTGAGCCGAACCAGTTCAATCCGATCGGTCGGCAACAGAGGGACTTTTTCTCAGCGAGTTTTATGGTTCACGCGTTCCGAACATCGCATTGACCGGTGCAATGTTCGTTCCGTTCCGTGCCCGAGAAGCCGCGGCACGGTTTGATCGCATCCCTCTCGCCTCGTTCTCAGAGGTTTCCGCCGCTCCAGCCGAACTTCTCGCGAAGTGTTGCAAAGAAACTACTGCCCTCGGGGCGTAAGAGTTTCACGACATGGTGGCTCCGGCGTATCAGGACCCGGTCGCCGGTGCAGAGGAGGGTCTGTTGTTGGCCGTCACCAGCAAGGGTGGCTTCCAGACGGCGGCTGAGAAGGGTGACTTGGACGACTGAGTCGAGGCTCATCACCACGGGGCGGATCGAAAGAGTGTGCGGGCAAATCGGCGTCAGCGTCAGCACATCGGCATCAGGGCTGACAATGGCACCACCGGCTGCCAGGGAATAGGCTGTAGATCCTGTGGGGGAACTTGCAATGAGACCATCGCAACGGTAACGCGTCAGGAGTTCACCATTCACGGCGACTTCCAACTCGATGAGGCGGGAGGCGAGTCCGCGGCTCAAAACAAAATCATTCAGCGCGGTCTGGACCGCGGAGGATCCGTCGCGGTGGATGACGGCCTCCAGCAGTGCTCTGTTTTCGATGCGGAACCGACCAGCAACGACCGTGCGCAGTGCGTCGGCTACATTGGCCTCCTGAACGGCTGCAAGAAACCCAAGGTGCCCGGCATTGATCCCGAGGATGGGAACCCCGGACCCGGCGGTTTCGCGGGCCACCTGAAGCATGGTTCCGTCGCCACCGAAAACGAGTAGGAGATCACATTGCAGAGCCAGCGAGCCGGGATCGGTGGTCGTGGGAATTGTATTGAGTCGCGCGAACTGAGCAGTGACCGAGTCGCAGAGGATATCTCGCCCGAGGCGTTTGAGCTGGGTGACAGCCTTTCGGATGACCGCGATGCTTCGAGGTTTCTCAGGATTAGCGATCAGGCCGATCCGTTGGAGTGCGTCAGCGGTTTTTTTCACGTGATTCGTTCCAGGTACGCCAGAAACTCCTTGTTCCCGGCGGGGCCCCGCAAGGGGGATTCGGTGACCCCGCGCCAGGCCAGCGTGGGGAGGTCCGTGGCGACAAAGCTTTCCAGGTTAGTGATCACGCGGGCATGAATTTGAGGATTGGTGATCACTCCGGCTCCGCGATCCACCTCTTCCTTGCCTGCTTCAAACTGGGGTTTGATCAGGGCGACGATGGTGCCGCCAATTCGGAGAAACCCCGGGATAGGAGGCAGGATCAGTCGCAGGCTGATGAAGGAGCAGTCGGCCACCGCGACATCGAATTGAGAGGATGAGGCTCCGAGTTGATTGAGGGTCAGGCTCCGGGCGTTAGTGCGTTCCAGTACCATGACCCGAGGATCTTGTCTGAGTTTCCAGGATAATTGTCCGTGTCCCACATCCACGGCATGGACGGAGGCTGCGCCGTGTTGGAGAAGACAATCAGTAAATCCTCCGGTGCTGGCGCCCAGGTCGATACACCGACAGGCCTGGACAGAAATGGCGAAATGTTGCAAGGCGTGTTCGAGCTTGTGACCGCCTCGGGAAACATACCGATCCCCGCTGAGTAACTCGACGGTGTCACCGTCGCGAACCCAATCGCTCGATTTTTGGGCGGGGTGTCCGTTGATTCGGACCTGTCCGGCCATGATGGAGCGCTGGGCTTGCGAACGAGATTCGCACAGACCTCGGTCCACCAGGGTTTGATCGATACGGGCCTTCAAGTGTCGTGGGAGTCTGCGTGTGTTGGAGGGCTGAGGCAAAGTCCGATAGCAGAGCGTGACGAGCCTCCATGGGATCGGTTGCCTAAACCGAGTCGTTGGGATAGTGTTTATTTATGTCCGAGATCGCCAGCTACGTGGTTCATGGAGCCGCTCAGGTCACTCCTTCCACGTTGGAAAAAGTCCTTCGGAGTCTTCCGATGTGGAAGGTTGAGTTTGCGCAGATCAACGCACCTCATTTTCCTCATTTGGTCAACCAGCTCGAGTTCTTGGCCGACCTAGTTGAAGACGTCGCTGAGGGTGTCTACAAGGACCTGCCTTATAGTGCATTGGCATCTGCTGTCTTTGCCATCACCTACGCCCACAAGAAGACAGACCTGATTCCGGATCTGACCCCGATCATGGGGCATGCCGATGATTCAAGCGTGGCTCGAGCAGTTTTAATTCTCCATGAAAAGGCTCTGGCCCGTTACGCCGAGACTATGGAATTGGATTGGGAGACCATCACTAGCAAGCCGTGACCGGTTGGACGTGGTTTTAGCTAAGTTGCGGGGTCAAACTTGCCCCAAGATTTCCGTGCCGTTCGATGTGATCCGGAAAGTTGAACTTTGATCCTAGAGTGGACCTCAGGATTAGCCTCATGAATTGAAGATTCCGGGATCCCGAGAGGAATGTGCCACTCCGAGGCCACTCGGAGTGGATTGAGCTACTCTGTTCGGCAACCCAGGGTTAACAAGATGTTGGCCCAGAGAGCGCGGTCTCCTGTTTGGATGGTTAGGACGTGGTCAGTGGACTCCACATGCCGGTAGAAGTCCCATTTTAGGATGGGTTCCAGCGCCAAATTTTGGCCCGCGCTTTGGATCACTTTGCGGAACTCCTGCCAGACGGGTGGTTCACCCAGAGCAGCGTAGGGGTCATCGGACGGAATACCCATTACTTGGACGTGATCCACAGGGACTGCGGACAAGATCGACTGAAGGACTTGGGTCACCGAGACCACTCCGGGTGAAAGGTTTAGGCTCACCAGTGTCGCGTTCGGTCCCTTCTTAGTCGAAGCCGGGTAGTTACCGTCAGCGATCAGGATCTTGGCATGGTGGCCGGCTCTTCCGAGGATCGCATTGATTTCGGGGTGGATCAGTTGGTGCTTCAGCATGGGGACTTTAGAGGGCGATCGGTTAAATTATCTTCCACGATGGGGTTCATCTTTACCGACAGAATGCCGTCCGAAAACTCTCGAGAGTTTTCTCGGCCGCCGTCTGAGGGTCGGGCCATGGGAAAATCTCTCCGGAGACAAATCCATTGTAGCCAACATCCATCAAGGCTTGGGCGATGTATTTGGCGGGTGTGTGACCAAAACCCATGGCACGCCTGTTGGAATCTGCAAAGTGAACATGCCCAATTCTGGACCCAGCCGTGCGGATGGATTCCGCCAGATCTACCTCCTCCATATTCATATGGAACAAGTCTGCCAGCAGTTTCACATTTCGAGTGTTGAGTGTCTCAAGGAACTCGGTGGCCTCTGACAGCGTGTTGAACAAATTGGTCTCGTAGCGGTTGAGTGGTTCGTAAAGCAGAGGCACGCCGTGGGCGTGGGCTCTGGGTCCCAGTTGGTTGAGTGCCATTCTGAGCCAATCGAGGGCTTGATCTCGGGAGACCTCATCCCCGTGCCGACCCTGCATCGAGCCGAGGATCGCTGGGGCCCCGAACCCTCCGGCAAAGTCCACAATGCCTCCGATAAAATCCTGCGCGGCAGCCCTCACAAAGGGGTCTGCATCGGTCAAGCGCAGTCGCCGAGTCAACCAACCTGCCCCAGTACCCATGGCGGCTAATTGGATCGAATATTTTTGGAGCCACCCACGGAGCAAAAACCCATCGATGTCATCCGCATGGCTTGGGAAAATTTCAACCCCGTCGAATCCAGTTGCTGCTGCTGCAGCAATTCCAGATTCCAGATCCCCGTGGTAGACGAAAGGGCCGCCTTTTGACTCCGGAACTATTGAGACCGTGATGGCTGAACGGATCATGTGAGGGTTTGGGGAAAATTAGGAAACCCGAAGCGAAGCTCGAACATCGCGTGGATACTCGGTCGTTGGGGAAAAGAAGAATGGTGCGCGCTGCAGGGTTCGAACCTGCGACCCCTTCCGTGTGAAGGAAGTGCTCTACCGCTGAGCTAAGCACGCACTCAGATTGCGGTGGGCATGAAACCCTCGTCGTCGCCACCTCTCAAGCAAAACCTAAAAAAATAAAAAGCCATGTCAAGGCGGGTTCTAAATACAAAGTGACAGGTTCAAAGTTATTGACGTGGAAGAGGATGTGTTTAGTTTTTGGGGATGAGGTTGGCGCGGATCAAGGGGCAGGAGGGGAGGAGTGCGGTTTACCACTGCATTTCGAGGACTGTGGGTGGGGAGAAGCT
>JAPLUH010000283.1 GCA_026397675.1 Verrucomicrobiota bacterium | reverse complement strand
TTGTGTGGGCGCTGGCCTCGATCAGGAATCGATCAGCGACCTCCTCCAAGGACTGGCCTTCCTTCAGCGCCTGGGATCGATTGTTGGGCTTCATGGCGTTCCGAGCCGAGTCGATCAGGTTCTGGTAGCCCAGCATCAGTTGGGCCTGGTTTTGTCGGAACCAACCGTCGGGCATCAGGACGGAGATCGCGGTCGAGTACTCCTCTGCTTCGCTGGGCGAGTTGTTTCCGCCCAGGGCGTCCAATTGATGCAACCGGCCGATGCGATCGGCGAGGATGCGCTCGAGTTCGTAGCCGGCGACGTTCCGCTCGCATTCGATGGCCCGGATGAGCCCCGGGGCGTAGTCGCGTCGGGTCAGGATGTCCTGGAACCGGGCCAACTGCTCCTCCGACCACCGATGGTCGATGAGGCCTTCCCACAGCGCGTGCAGGGCGATGGTATCGCACACGTAGCGCAGCAATTGGCTGATTTGGTAGGGGTCCTCGCGCAGGCTGTCCCCCAATCGGAAGGCCAGCACCACATCCGCAGCGGCCTCGGCGGTTTGTCCTTGAGCCAACCGCGCGGCGGAGCGCAGAGCGAGGGATCGGGTCTTCGATCTGATATGACCCACCGAGTTCAGCACCGCGCTGAAACCCTCCTCGTAATGGTGGGGATACCGGTTGTGCGGGCGATCGGAGGCCGCCTGAAATTCGGCGAAGACGGGATCGAGTTTCGTGAGGGCCTGGAGCACATCGGCCGCGGGGTTTCCCGGGGTTTCTAGGATCGGGTAGGCGACCCACTGGTCACCGGAACCATAGGAACCGCGAGCGGGGCGATGGAGGGCGTTGGAAGTCGAGGTGCGGAAGGCGGTGGCCCAGGCCGCTAGATCGGTCCGGCCCTCCGGCGTTTTTTCCGGTGGCACTCCCAGTCGGTTCTTGGGCGTCGGGACGTTCGGGAGAGACAATTCTCGGGTGACCTTGCTCCAGTTGGTGTCGGCCCATTGGAGAGTGCTGTTTCGGCCCGAGGCGTCGGTTGTCCGGGTGTAGTGGAAAAGACTCCAGAACGGGGTGGCGAAGAAGTTCTCCTCGTCGCGGACGGGGGGCGGGATGATGCAGGCCAACTCCAGGCATTCGCCCCGGGCTTTCAGGGTCGCCCGGGTTTGTCGCCATACCAAGGCCCCGCGTGCGTTCTCGATCGCATGGAAAAGGAGCAGGGGAGTCGCCCCGAAAACGAGGGCGGCGTAGGCGACGGCCGGGAATGCGCCGGTCCAGAGCCTCAACCGGGGCCAGGGCTCCGGTGCCGAGGTCTCTGGGGTGGAGTTCAGGCGTTGGGCCCGATGGTTCCAACAGCGCCTCGAAAGTAGGCTCCACGAGAGTCCGGCCAAGAGCCCGAATTCGGCTGCGGCTCCGGTCATCCAGCCTTGCATGGAGGCCAGCAACTCCGAGGTCTCGGCCAAGGCACCGCCGCTGAGCGCCAGCCAGAATCCACCCCACGAAACCAACGCCGCCAGGCCGCTGCCGGCCGCGGTGACCGTCAGCACGCGAATCCACGAATACCGGGCCGTCGGCTGCGGCACCCAGGGCCGGACAAACCCCCAACACAAGGGGCGTTCGTTCCAACGGAGCAGGAATTCAGAGAGAGAGAGCATGGGGTTTGGAAAGGCGAAGGGTTTTCGGAGATCGGGAAGAGTGAAAATGGGCCTCAGTGCATCAGGACACTGGGTCCCTTTCGGAGGTCTGGATTCGGGGGTGGTGCAGATCACCCAAGATCGGGTATGTGGGCCCGCTGCGTTGCGAACGCGGGCGCTGAGGACGAGCCCCGTCCTTGGGTTCCGGCGGTCGTTGGGATGGTTGGGTGTGGTCCGTGGTTTCAGTGGGCGATTCCTGGAAGTTGGCCAGCTCCCACAAGGCTGCACGCTCGGCACGGACCTCAGCCACCTGCTCGGGGCTGAGTCGGATCGAGGGGCCTGACGGACTCTCTAAACCCAAATTGCTCCAGCAAAGCATCGCCAATGCACCGGCCCACAGCAGTCCCAGGGTTCGCCAGACCGCAGCGCTCAAGCCGCTGTCGCCAGAATCCCTGGGGGTCCGCGGCACAGAAGCCTGCGTGCGAGTATCCGCCCGCTGGGCACGGAGAGCGGCGATGAGTTGGGCTGTCACCTCCGGAGGTGCCGCTCGAAGAGAGTGGCGGGCGAGTCGGTTTTCGAATTCGTCGTTCATGGCAGCAGGGAAAAATTAGTTAGAGCGCCGTGGGTTTCAGTTCAACTGATCGTAGAGCGGGCGCAGCAAGAGGCGCAGTTTCTCCAAGCCGTAGCGGTAGCGGCTGGCCGCGGTGTTGGGGGAGATCTCCAGAGTTTGACCGATGGACTCCAAGGTCATGCCTTCCCAGAGTTTCAAATGGACCACGGCACGTTGGTCGGGCGGCAACTCGCCGAGGGCGGCGCTCAACGCCTCGGCATAGGCGACGTCATCGGGGTTGGCCGGAAGGTTGAACAGATCGATGCGTGCCTGCCCCGCCGCCTCATGGGCCCGGTCTCGAGAGTTTCGGCTCCGGAGGTGATCCATAGCCAAGTTGTGAGCCAACCGAAACAGGAAGGCGCGAGGAACTCGTACCCCAGCCATCCGATCCGGGTGTCGAGCCAGCGAGACGAAGAGTTCTTGGAGGAGA
>JAPLUH010000211.1 GCA_026397675.1 Verrucomicrobiota bacterium | reverse complement strand
TCAGGCCTTGCGGTTTGTGGCGGTGAGCGGGTCGGGCAAGGGGCGCGTGTTCAAGGCCGACGGTGAGACGCTGCGAGACCTTGCCGCTGCGCCCGAGTATCTCCAGGCCCTTTCGGTGAGTCGCGATGGACGGTGGGCCGTGGGTACCGACGATCGCGGGATTGTGCGCGTCTGGGATACTGAGACCGGTCAACTGAGACAGAGTTGGGAGCCGTGAACCGCAAACCCTGTGAGACTTGTTTGCGATACCTCGTCTGTGTTCGTTCAGCTTCCTTTGACCCGGCGCATCGGATCTGCATCCTAGAACTCAATTATCCATGTACCTCGCCGAACTCACTTCGCCCCAGTTGGCCGCCTTGCCGCGCGAGACGCCGATTATTTTTCCCATCGCCGCGCTGGAGCAGCACGGGGGGCATTTGCCCGTGCTGACTGACACCCAACTTGTGGGCGAGGTAGTACGTCGGGCCGAGGCGGCCCTTGCTAGCCAGGCGGTATTTGCCCCCGTGCTCTGGCTCGGAAATTCGGATCATCACCTCGATTTTCCGGGGACCCTTTCGGCGCCGCCTCGTCCGTATTTAGACCTGCTCGTGGGCCTTGCGGAGAATGTGCTGAGGCACGGATTCAAGCGGGTGATCTTCCTCAATGGCCATGGAGGCAATGATGTTCCGGGTCGTCAGGCGGTCTTTGAATTGCGCCAACGTCACCGGGACACGGAGGGGTTGCTGCTCCTCATGGCCACCTACTGGAGCCTGGGTGGAAGGCCCTTCGAGCGGTCCGTGGTCGGGGGGTGGGTGCAGCAGGAAATGGGACATGCCTGTGAGTGGGAGACCTCGATGATGCTGCGATTAGATCCCGCCAAGGTGGGATCCTTCGGTTCGCTGGATCCGGTGGATGCGACGGCACCGTTTCATCCGGCCCATCGGGGTTGGGTCACCCGCGAACGGACCTCCACTGGTCACATTGGTCACCCCGCGGCTGCGTCGCAGGAAAAAGGTGAGGTGCTCTTCGAAGTGTTCTCCGCCGATGTGGTCCGCTTGCTCGAGCGGGTCCGCCGGTGGGACGGAGTCTCCTGGTCGGAAGCCTAAGGTGCCATGACCGCCCTTCCTCCATCGGGTTCGCGCGGTGCCGTCTGGAAGTGGTCGGTGTGCGGGATGTTGTTGCTGGCCTCGGCGATCAACTACATGGACCGGCAGACCTTGTCCGGGCTGTCGGTGCGGATTACTCAGGAGTTTGGCATGACCAAGACCCAGTATGGTCAGGTCGAGGCGGTCTTTGGTTATTCCTTCGCCGCGGGATCTTTGGTTTTCGGGTGGATGGCCGATCGCTTTGCGGTGCACCGCGTTTATGCCGCCGTGCTGGCGCTCTGGTCGCTGGTCGGGATGAGCACGGGTTGGGCTCAAAATCATCAGGACCTCCTGATTTTTCGCGGTCTGCTCGGTTTTTTCGAGGCCGGGCATTGGCCCTGTGCGGTGCGTATCACCCGTTCGCTGCTCGATGAGCGACAGCGCTCGCTGGGCAATGGCCTGCTCCAGAGTGGCGCGACTGTGGGGGCGATCCTCACCCCCTTGGTATTGCCGTTGTTGCTCGGAGTTGGATCTGCCGACGGTACGGGTGCCTGGCGTCCTCCGTTTTTCTTGTTGGGTGCGGTCGGGCTGTTGTGGCTCATCCCTTGGTTGGCCTTGGTGCGTTCCGGTGATTTGCGTTCCGGGGCGGAATCCGTGGCGGCGTCAGGATCCTCGGCCACGCCTTTTCTGAAAGTGCTCTTCAGCGGTCAGATGCTGGCGGTCATTGGGGTGGTGGCCTGCATCAACACGACTTGGCAGGTGCTGCGGGCTTGGTTGCCGATGTTCTTGCAGAAGGGTAGGGGCTATTCTGAGACCGAAGCCCTTCACTTCAACTCAGCGTTCTTCGCGGCGGCCGATGTGGGGTGCCTGGCGGCCGGTGCTCTTGCGGTGGCCCTGGCCCGTCGAGGTCGGACGCCCTCGGGCGCGCGGTTTCTGGTGTTTGCCGCCTGCGCCCTCTTGTGCTGCGGGACCGTTGCGGTGCCTTGGTTGGGGCGCGGGCCTTGGCTTATGGTCGTACTGTTGGCCATCGCCGCGGGAGCGCTCGGGGTGTTTCCGCTCTACCACACCTTCACCCAGGATCTTTCCGAGCATCATCAAGGTAAGGTCACCGGAGCCGCAGGCGTTGCGGCCTGGATCCTACCGGCCCAAGCCCAAATGCTTTTCGGAATATCTGCTGACCGTCTGGGAACGATGGATCCGGGTCTGGTGGCAGCCGGGCTCCTTCCCATTCTGGCTTTGCCTCCGCTTTGGTACCTTCATCGACTCAAGACACGAACCCTCCCATGAACACGGCCCTCTCCCGCAGACAGTTCCTCGCCACCGCCGGTACCGTCGCCGGAACGACCGTCCTGGCACCCGCGGTCTGGGCCTCGAAGGTTCCGAGGCCTGCTCGCAAGAGGATCGCATTGATTGCAACAGAGGTTCGCTTGCACTCCCATGCCCAGCATTTCATCGATCGGCTTCTCTTGGGCTATGTCTGGGAGGGAGGGTGGCGGAAACCGGAGGTGGATTTGGTGTCGTTGTACGTCGACCAGTTCCCGGAAAAGGATCTGGCCCGCGGGACGGCAGCCCGTCATGGCGTTCCCATCTTTTCGAGCATCGCCGAGGCGTTGACGCTGGGGACCGGTCGGTTGGCCGTCGATGGCGTGGTGATTATCGGCGAGCACGGTCAGTATCCCAAAACCGACCTGGGTCAGACGCTCTATCCTCGGTACCGATTCTTTAAGGAGGTGGTCCGGGTGTTTGAAACTTCGGGTCGCAGCGTGCCCGTGTTTAACGACAAGCACCTCTCTACCAATTGGCGTGAATGCGTAGAAATGGTGGAGGACGCCCGCCGCCTTAAGTTCCCGTTTCAGGCGGGTTCTTCGCTGCCGGTCACCAAACGAATGCCGCCCACGGAAATGCCCTTGGGCACTCCGCTGTCGGAAAGCCTTGTTGCCGCCTACGGAGGGGCCGATAGCTACGACATCCATGGCTTGGAGACCGCGCAATGCATGTCGGAGCGGCGCAAGGGCGGCGAAGTGGGGATTCGTCGAGTCCACGGGCTCCGGGGACGGGCCTTTTGGGAGGCGTTGAGTCGCAGGGATTCCACTCGGCGTCTCTTGGAGGCAGCGTTGGTTCGCAGCCACAACCTGCCGGTCCGCGACGGCTATCCTTCAGCCCCGGTGAGTCTGGACTGGGCTCGGGAAGTCTTCCCAGAGGCCTGGGGCTACTTCATTGATCACCGCGACGGGTTCCGGACGACCTTGGCGATGCTCACTATCCGCGACTTCAACTATGCGGGTTTGAATGCCAAGACAGGGCAAATCACCTCGTGCCAGATGTACTTGCCGATGCCCACTCACGGGTCGTCCACGGCCGACTTCTTTAATCCGCAAATTCGCCACATCGAACGGATGGTCGTGGAACGCCGCCAACCGTATCCGCTGGAGCGCACCTTGCTCACCTCAGGAATGACCTTGGCGGGGGTAGAATCCTTGCATCGGGGTCAACCCGTCGAAACCCCGGAGATGGCGGTCCGCTACCGGGTTGGGGAGGAATCCTTTTTCTGGAGAGATTGAGCCAGAGAGATAGGGTTTTCTGGGTTTTGTTGGGAAATCCACCGGATGGAACGGACCGGCGATCATCACTGTTCCAGGAGTGACTCCAACTGTGGTGGATGTTACGCATTCGTCACCGCGGGATTGAATTTGCACGGAAGCTGCTAATTCCGCGCTTAGCCGGAACGATCCAACGGAATCGTTCCCGCCAAGCCCTGTTCAATCGTTGTTTATCACAGGGCTCAGAACGGGTGTTCGGCTGCAATTTTGGTATCAAATTATGAACTGGAAGTTTCGAACGGGTACGACGCTGGGTCGCTGGGTGTTGATGGCTATTCTGGGCTGGCTGCCAGTTCGCGGCGGCACCCTCTTGAGGGAGGTGTTCAGCGACATTCCGGGTGTCACCCTCGATGCGCTCACCAACAACCCGGCTTTTCCCAATAAGCCGACGTCCACCAACATCATCACGGATTTTTTCGAGGCCCCCACCGATGTGGCCGAGAATTATGGACAACGGTTGCGGGGCATCTTCACGGCCCCACTGAGTGGCAAGTACACCTTCTGGATCGCTGCCGATGACTACGCCGGACTGTTCCTGAGTACCGACGCCGGTCCGGATAAGGCCCGTTGGATCGCCGGGGTCCTGGGTTGGACCCCTCCACGCCAGTGGGATAGCCTGCCCGAGCAGAAAAGCGCCCCGATCACCTTGGTTGCGGGTTCTCGCTATTACATTGAAGCCCTCCAGAAAGAAGGCGGCGGCGGGGACAATTTGGCGGTTCGATGGGTGCGCCCAGATGGCGTGGACGAGGGACCCATTCCTCTCGACCACTTTGTCGCCTGGGGGCTAAAGCCCGAGGCACCGCGGATTTCCCAACAACCCGTGGCGCTGACGGTCGATGAACGCGGTTCAGCCACCTTCACCGTGGCGTACGACAACCCCGGTGGGGCCGACGTGTTCTGGAAGCGGGGCGGTAACCTCATTCCCAATGCCACGGGCGCGAGTTACACGTTGGATCCGGTGCGTTGGGCGGATAATGACGCTTCATTCCAAGCCTTCCTGACCAATGCCTTAGGTTCTACCCAGTCCGTCGCGGTGACCTTGACGGTAACCCCCGACACGGTCGCTCCGGAGGTTCGTCGAGTGTACAATGTGGGGCTGACCAATGTGGTCATCGAGTTCAGCGAAGCCATGACGATTCCTGCGGGAGCGGTGAGTGACGCCTTTCGAATCGATGGTGGGGTGAGCGTTCAATCAGCGGCGTTGGGAACCAATCCGACGCTGCTCGTCCTGCAGGTGAGCGGGCTCGTGGAATCCACCCGATACCGGCTCACCCTCAATGGCATTCGTGACCAGTCGGCGCGTGCCAATGCGTTAATTTCCAACACCGAGCGTGAGTTTTTCACGACGGAACTATTTCCGGTGAATCTGGGCGGCAACGACGCCCGTGCCACGCTGGTTCAATGGGTCTCCCGAGGTGGGTTCGATGTTTCGGCCCGCGGTGGCGACATTAGTGGCACGACCGACTCGGCCGGATTTGCCGCACAGTCGCTGACCGGCAACTTCGACCTTCGGGTTCGCGTGGACGGGCTCACCGTCACCGATCCTTACATGACAGCTGGATTAGTCATCCGCTCCAGTGTGGACGCCAATGCGACCTTCGCCGGAGCCTTTGCTGGATCGCCCTCCGTGGGTTGCTTCTTTCGCAATCGCCCTTCCAGCGGCGCCAATGCCCCAATGACCGCACCTCGGGGTGGGTATCCGGTGAATTACCCGCAGACATGGCTGCGACTGCGCCGCGCTGGGACGTCTCTCGCCGGATTTGGTTCCTTCGACGGTACGAACTGGACCGCGCTGGGGTCCGCGTCCATTTCCATGCCCAATACGGTGCAAGTGGGTCTGACTGTGGGCGGACGCGATACCAATGCCGTCGCAGTGGTGCGGTTCCGCGACTACGGCAGCGTGTCCGAAGCCAACGAGGTGACGTATCTGCCTCAACGGGAAGGGTTAGGACTTTCCAGTCGGCGGACTCGGATCGTCTTCAGTGAAATTCAGTACCATCCGCAGACGCTTCCGGGGAGCCCTGGGTTGGAGTTCGTCGAGCTTTACAATGCGGGGGATGTGTTTGAAGACCTTTCCCGCTGGAAGATCGAAGGGACCGTCCGCTTCGAGTTTCCGGAAGGATTCCGTCTGGGGGCTGGTCAGTTTGTGGTCGTGGCCAAGGATCCCGCCGCCTTGATGGAACGTCATGGGATTCGGGATGTTCTGGGCCCCTATTCGGGCAGTTTCAATGAATCGGGAGGTCCGCTCGAATTACGGGATGAAATGGGCGCTCAGAAGTTGGCGACCGATTTCGGAACCCGCGATCCCTGGCCCACCGCCGCCGATGGTTCGGGGCACTCTCTGGTCTTGGCCAACCCCAGCTATGGCGAGGCCGATCCGCGCGCCTGGACTATCAGCGCCGTCCGCGGTGGGAATCCAGGCCAGATGGACGCTCAGCCGCCGGTGGATCCCGCTTCAAAAGTGGTAATGAATGAAGTGCTGGCCCATACCGACCTGCCTCAACTCGACACGGTGGAGCTTTACAATGGCAGCACCCAACCGGCGGACGTGTCGGGCTGTGTATTGACCGATGATGTTCGTACGAATCGGTTCCGGATCCCGGCTGGCACGGTGTTGGCACCGGGAGGGTTTCTGGTGCTGGACGAGAAGGTTCTGGGTTTTCGGTTGAGCGCCGCGGGCGAGAGCGTTTGGTTAATGAGTTCCAATGGAGTGCGGGTCGTCGATGTTGTTCGCTTCGAGGCTCAGGAAAATGGCGTGGCTTCGGGTCGTACGCCCGACGGGGCTTCGGGTTGGAGACGGTTGGAATCCTTTACCCCTGGAAAGGCCAATGCGCCACGCCGGGTCGAGGACGTGGTGCTCAATGAGATCATGTACCATCCAATTTCGGACGATGACGCCGATGAGTTTGTCGAAGTGCACAATCGATCTTCCCAACCGGTGGATTTGGCCGGTTGGCGTTTGGAACACGGTGTCTCCTACACATTCCCGGCGGGAGCATCGATTCCGGGCGGTGGGTATGTGGTTGTCGGTCGAAATGTGGAACGTCTCCGGGCTAACCACACTCAATTGACTGCCGCTAATTCCTTCGGCAATTGGTCGGGCTCGCTGCGGAATTCCGGAGAGCGTTTGTCTTTGTCCAAGCCGGACGAAATCCTCAGTACCAACTCGGTGGGGCAGGTGTCCAGTGACACGATTCACATCGAAGTTTCCACGGTGGATTATCGGGATGCGGGTCGCTGGGGCCAATGGTCTGGCGGCGGCGGTTCCTCTATGGAGTTGGTGGATCCTCGCGCCGATCCTCTCCGGGCTTCCAGTTGGGCGGATTCGGATGAGACAGCCAAGGGTGAGTGGCAGCAGTTCACCCTGACCGACACCCTCCGCTTCAGTACCCAGCCTGCCTCGCGTTTGCAGTTGGGCATGTTGGGGGCCGGTGAATGCCTTTTGGATCAGTTGGAGGTCCTCAATGCCGCCGGTACCGTGATTGTCACCAATGGTGGGTTCGAGGTGGGCTCAGGCACCGCCGCCAACGGGTGGTCGTTCTTGGGTCATCACCGCCGCTCACGGATCGAATCGACCGGAGCTTTTGATGGAAGTCGTGTTTTACACGTCATCGCGCCGGGCGATTTGGACGCAGGTCGGAACTGCATCCGCGCTCCGATGTCTGGTGGTCTGAATGATGGATCCCGAATGACCTTGCGGGTGCGTGCCCGATGGCAGGCGGGGTGGCCGGAAGTGCTGTTCCGGACCCGCGGTGGCGGATTCGAAATGACCGCTCGACTGCAAGTGCCCCGCAACCTGGGCACACCGGGATTGCCCAATAGCCGCAAGGTCAACAATGCCGGTCCGTCCATCGATCTGGTTCGTCACACGCCGGCAGTTCCCGCAGCCGGGCTACCCGTGGTCGTCACGGCACGGGTCTCCGATCCGGACGGGCTGAGTTCGGTGAGTTTGCGTTTCCGCACCGTCGAGACGGCCGCGTTTTCTTCGGTGGCCATGCGCGACGATGGTGCGGGAGGCGACGCGCTCGCGGGCGACGGAATTTGGTCGGGCACCTTGAATGGTCGGGGCTCGGGTGAGTTGGTGCAGTTCATTGTCGAGGCCTTTGACAATGCCACGTCCACGGCCTCGAGCATTTTCCCGTCAGGAACGGTGTACGCCGGTTTGCCTGCGGTCAGCGGAGCCAATATCCGCTGGGGTGATTCAGTGCCTACGGGCACGTTTAACCATGTCCACGCGTGGTTGACCGCCTCCCAGAATACTTGGCTCAGCAACGGTCAGGATTCGTCGCTCGTGGGTGGTCTCGACAATACCTTCCGCGATTGCACCCTCGTCCATGGCAACTTGCGCGTGATTTACAACGCCGGGATCCGCCGCAAGGGCAGCCCCTTTACTGGACAGGCCGATTACGCCCTGACAGTCCCCGGTGACGACTTGCTGTTGGGAACCCGGGACCGGGTCTACGGACTGACGGGTAATGGCGGTGAAGAGGAGACCCGGATGCGCAACCAAATCGCCAACTGGATCGCCCGCAAGATGGGGGTGCCCTACCTGAACACCGCTTACATGCGGTTCTACCGCAACGGATCCGCGTTCGGTAGCGTGTGTGAGGATTTGGAACAGCCCTCCAATGAATACGCCGAGTCGTGGTACCCGGACGGCGGTTCGGGCGATTTGCGCAAGGTGGCCTTCGCCTTCGAATTTGACGATTCCGGAGGGTTCGCGCCAACGGGCGCCGATCTGGGCGTCTACCGGAATCCCAATGGTCAGTACAATCTCTCGAGGTACCGCTACAACTGGCAGGGTCGGCCGACCGGGACCACCGCCAACGACTTTACCAACTTCTTTGCGATGGTCACCGCGGCCAACGATCGCACCGCGAACTTCGTCCCAAACTTGCTCAACATCGCCGACATTAATCAATGGATGCGCAGCTTTGCCCTCGATGGGTGCTTGGGGAACTGGGACACGTGGGGAACAGGCAATTCGCAGAACAAGTACATTTATTTTCAGCCGGGAGGCCGGTGGCGAATCCTGCCCTGGGACATGGACTGGGTTCTGGGAGTGGGAGACCCGACCAATCGACGTCTCTTTGGTGGCAATGATGGCGCGGTCAATGTGATGTTCGATACGCCGATTTTCCAACGCATGGCCTGGCGGGCCTATCAAGAGGCCGTCTCGGGTCCCTTAACTGCCGCCCAATACCAACCGCAGTTCACCGCACGGAGTGCTGCGTTGTCTTTCAACGGGGTGACGGGCATTTCCTCGCCCACCATCATCGGTAGCTATTTGAACGGTCGGCGGACGTATCTCAACACTCAGATCACGGCCTCCGACGCCAAGGCCTTTACCATTACCTCCAGTGGCGGGAACAATTTCACGTCGACGACTCCGGTGGCGGTCATTGATGGCACGGCGCCCTTCGCGACCGCAGCCATTGAGGTCAACGGCACTCCCATGCCGCTGGAGTGGACCTCCCCTCAGGTCTTCCGCATTCGGGTGCCGCTGGTGGGTGTCACCAATGTGCTGAATTTGGTCGCGGTCCGGGCCGATGGCACGCCGCTGCCAGGGATGACCAAATCGGTGACGGTTCGATACAACGGAGTGATTCAGCAGGTGGTCGATTATGTGGGAATTAACGAGATCCACTACAATCCGCTGGAGCCGGGTGCGTCCTTTGTTGAGATCTTCAACCGATCGCTGTCGACGTCGTTCGATCTCTCGGGAAGCCGCCTCAATGGGGTGGGTTACACCTTCTCGGAGGGTTCTGTCATTCCCCCGGCCACCTATTGGGTCTTGGTTCGCGATCGGACGGCGTTTGTCCTCGCCTATGGTACTGGTGTTCGAGTCTTCGGTGAATTTGCCGGTTCTCTGGACAACGGGGGTGAACGTTTGTCGTTGGTCCGTGGGTCGGCCACCAATGAGGTAGTGCTGAGTGAGGTTCGCTACGACAACTCCCTGCCATGGCCGTCGCTGGCCGATGGTCTGGGCTCGTCGCTCCAACGCATCGATGCATCTCAATCTTCTTGGAGGGTGGGCAATTGGATGACCGCCGAGACCAATGCCGTCAATCGAGTGACGCCGGGCAAAATTAATGCGAGCTCGGGTGGCTTGGTGAGTATTCCGCCCGTGTGGATCAACGAAGTGCTCCCGGCTAATATCAAGGGTCCTCGTGACAATGCGGGCGATGCGGATCCCTATGTTGAAATTTACAACACGGGTGCCTCAGCCCTCGACTTAGGGGGGCTTTACCTGACGGACAATTGGACCAATCGCCTGAAGTGGTCCTTCCCGGTGGGCTCGGTGGTTCCGGCCGGAGGATTCTTGACGATTTGGTGCGATGGTGAGGAAGGCGAGTCGGCTTCAGGGGTGATTCACAGTTCGTTCCGATTAAGCCCAACCAATGGAGTGGTGGCTCTAGTTCGCGATGAAGGCGGGGCCTCCGGGACCACCGTCTTGGATTACCTCACCTGGCGTTCGTTGCCGGCCGATCGATCCTTGGGTCTGGTGCCCGATGGGGTCGCACGCAGCGCGCAGAGCTTGTTCTATCCCACGCCCGGGGCCACCAACGACGCCTCATTCCCGGATTTCCGAGTCGTGATCAACGAGGTCATGGCCCAGAACACTCGCACCGTACAAGATCCGGTGGACGGGGATTACGACGATTGGATCGAGCTCTACAATGGAGGCACTAACACGGTGGACCTCAGCGGCTTTTATTTGACCGACCGGTTGACGAACTCGGTCTCGGCCATGTTCCGGATTCCTACGGGCTACCCCATTCCCGCCGGTGGTTTTCTGCGGATCTGGGCGGACAATGAGACCGGTCAGAACAAATCCGGGACGCCCGACCTTCATGTGAATTTTTCGCTGTCGCGGGAAGGAGAGCAAGTGGGGTTGTTCGACCCACGGGGTGTCTTGGTCGATGAGATCACGTTTGGCGCCCAGACTAATGACGTTTCTCTCGGACGATTCCCCGATGGAGGACCTGTGCCGTTGTCCTCGATGGAAGTGCCCACACCGGGATTGCCCAATGTCCTGTCGGGAGGCAACCGGCCACCGGTTTTCACTCCGATGAATCCCATGAGTTCGCAAGAGCAAGTTTCAATCGCGTTCACCGTCAACGCGGTCGATCCGGATGCGGGGCAGACCGTGACCTACGCGTTGGGTGCCGATGCGCCTCCGGGTGCGGTGATCGATTCGACAACGGGCCGCTTCCAATGGTTGCCCTCGGAGAGCGATGGTCCGGGTGTCTATAGTTTCCTGGTTCGCGCGTTGGACAATGGCTCGCCCATTCGGACCAGCCTGTTGCGGGTTCAATGCACCGTTACTGAGGTCAATCTGGCGCCGAGTCTTCCGGCCGCGGTGACTCTAGAGGCCAAGGAGGGGATTGAGTTGTTGGCTCGATTGGAGGCGTCCGATGCCGATCGTCCGGTGCAAACCTTGACCTTCGAACTGGAGGGAATTGTGCCAGTGGGCCTGACCCTCTCGCCCAATGGGCAAATTGCTTGGACGCCCGACGAAAGCCTCGGTGGTACAGTTCAAACCGTGGCCTATCGGGTCCGGGATGACGGTGTGCCTTCCCAATTTGTTTCGGGTGTTCTTCAAATTCGAGTCCTGGAAATGAACAACCCACCGCGCTTCGACCTGCTGTCGCCGCAGCAGTTGACCGAGGGTAAAGCATGGTCTTTCAACTTGAGTGCGACGGATCCGGAAGGAACTCCGGTTCGGTTTCAGGTCGATGGTCCTGCTCCGGAAGGTCTGGTTCTTGAACCGCAGAGCGGTGTCGTTTCTTGGACACCCTCAGAATCCCAAGGGCCTTCGAGCGTGGTCGTCTTAATTCGGGCGATCGATGGATCCCCGGATGCCTTGTCGGTCGTTCGTGAACTCTTGATGGAAGTTGCAGAGGTCAACCAACCGCCGACGGTGGCGTCGATTGCGCCAATCACGGTGGACGAGGGATTACTGGTGAGCTTCGTGGCCCAGGCTTCGGATCCGGATTTGCCGGCGCAGAATTTGCGCTTCTCGCTCGAAGTCGGCGCTCCAGCCGGAGCCAGCATCGATCCGATCAGTGGTTTATTTCAGTGGACCCCAGATGACGATGCGGGGGCCTCCATTCAGACGATCTCTGTTCGTGTGAGCGATGACGGTCCGGGCAACCTCAGCGCCACCCAACGTGTCGAGATTTCCGTGCGTCCCCGTTTCAAGGTGGTCTTCTCGGAGATTTTGCGGCGGTCTTCACCGGCCGGCGGGGAGTTCATTGAACTCTTCAACCGCTCTTCCCAGACGGCGTGGGACCTTTCTGGACTGCGGCTCATCGGCAGTAATTTGAGTTTCACCTTCCCCGGTGAGAGTTCAATAGCCCCGGGGGCCCGAGTGCTGGTTGTCGCGAGTCAGAGGGGTATGACCAACGCTTTTGGACTGTTGCCAGGAGTTCTCGGCGAGTGGACGGGGGTTCTCGGTCCTGTGGCTGATTCGTTGCGGTTGGTCCGTCCTGCCGCAGCAGGATCTGCGGAAGCGATATTGGACCGGGTCGATTACGACGGGTTGGCCCCATGGCCCAGTGGCACCCAGGGACCCAATCGGTCGCTGCAGCTCATTGATGCCCGTCAGGATCGCAACCGGCCCGGGAATTGGACGGAAGCCTCCGCGTTTCAGGGCAGCAGGGCGGTTTTGAGTTTCACGGATGTTTGGAAGTACTTCCAGGATGGAGCGCCCGCCGGCGGCACCAACTGGGTGACTGCCAGTTTCAACGATTCAACGTGGTCCAGTGGTGGCGGGCTTCTCTTTGTGGAATCGGCCGCTCTGGCGACAAACAAAACCACGGTACTGACGCTAGGGCAGTCTGCTTACTACTTCCGCCGAAAGGTCACGATCCCAACCCTCACGGCGGGCGTATCGGTCCAATTCCGAGTGATGTTAGACGATGGCTATGTGCTTTGGGTCAATGGACGGAAGGCTCATTTCATCGGCATGGACGATGTCGTGGTGACGCATGAAACATTTGCCAACCGCACCGTCGGCGATGCGGCCATTGAGGGGCCGTTCACTTTACCCGCTGAGTTTCTCATCCCCGGCGAGAACACCTTCGCGGTCGAGCTCCATCAAGCCAATGCCGGCAGCTCCGATATCGTGTTCGGCCTAGAGATGACCCTGGAGGGTGGTAATAGTGCGACCTTGACGCCGGGTGCGGCCAACACGGTGTCCGCGGTCCTGCCCGAGTTTCCGACGCTGCGTATTAACGAGGTATTGCCACGCAATGGGCTGGGTCTTCGAGACTTGAGCGGTACGGCCGAGCCGTGGCTGGAGTTGATCAATACGGGCGACGCACCGGTGTCTCTGGAAGGACTATTTCTGACGGACAGGGTCGACGGATCCGTCCCTTGGGGCTTCCCGCCTGCGACCTCGATTCCGCCGGGGGGATTCCGCGTCGTCTTTGTCGATGGCGACACGCTACAGAACACGCCCACCGAATGGCACACGTCCTTCCGATTGCCGTCCACGGCCGGAGCTCCGTTCCAGATCCTGCTCGGTCGCACTGTCGGAGGTGTTCCACAGGCCATAGATATTTTCCGGGGCACGGTGGATGCCACCAATGACCGTTCCTGGGCGCTCCAAATCGACGGCGATCCGGCGACGGGATCGTTGGGAACCCCGACTCCGGGAGCGGCCAATCGAGGCGTGTCGGCTCCACGCCTGGAGCTCTCAGGGTTCTTGGCGGATGGCACTCTGAAACTGGTGTTGCGCGGTTCTTTGGGGCGTCGTTATCGCTTGGAGCGAGGCGGGGTTCTGGGAACGTGGAGCCCCATCCAAGAAGTGAGTGTCAGCGCCGACAGCACG
>JAPLUH010000379.1 GCA_026397675.1 Verrucomicrobiota bacterium | reverse complement strand
TGGAATCCCTCGGAGACCAGGGAAGGGATTTGGAACGCGGCTTGGGCCACTCCGGCCACGACCACGCCCACGGCCAGTGCGACAATCTGTGTGTGCAACTGGGTGCCAAAATACGGCGTCAGCCACCAGACCGAGGCCAGCATCGCCACATTCAGCATGGTGGCTCCCAGAGCGGGCAGAAAGAAGTGGTTGCGGGCATTGAGCATGCCGATGAATCCAGCAGCGACGCACACCAGCGGCAGGTAGGGGAGCATCCATCGCATCAGCTGGAACATCAGCTCGGTGTGGATGTCGATGTTGGAGAACTGGATGAGCAGAGTCACTCCGACCAAGAGCACCGCGCAAATGGCCGTGCAGGCCAGAAACACGGCCCAAGTGCACGCCAAGCCCACTCGCCAGGCCGCAGCCACGCCCTCCTTGCGCTCGGTTTCTTTGAAGACTGGAAT
Source organism: Verrucomicrobiota bacterium (assembly GCA_026397675.1). Classification (GTDB taxonomy): domain Bacteria; phylum Verrucomicrobiota; class Verrucomicrobiia; order Limisphaerales; family UBA9464; genus SXXZ01. Next base: position 2,339 of record JAPLUH010000379.1, on the reverse strand, counting down.
GAATGCCGAGGACAGGGCTCCTTCTCCCAGAAGTCTGCGGAAGAGATTGGGGATCTGGAAGGCCAGGAAGAAGGCGTCAGCCACTGGCCCGGTACCCATGAAGGCAGCATAGGCCGATTCCCGAACAAACCCGAGAATCCGACTGAGCAGCGTTGCGGCACCGGCGGCACCCGACGAGGACAGCCAACGAGACATGTGTCGGCCAGCATCATGCAGGCTGTGGAACGACCCAAGGGAAATTCAGGTGACGTGGCGCCCATCGGGGCGATTTCCCGAACCATTGGTCGGGCCGACGTGGAACGGGGAGGATGAGGTTCTATTGCGTCGGAATGAGTGCGCTCATCGAATGCAGTGCCGACCGCCTTGCCTTCGGGGCCCGGATAGGTTCACCATCACCGTCCATGCCAACTGTTCAGGTTCCGCTGGGGAACCGTTCCTATGAGATTCAAGTCGGGACCCGCCTCATTGCGACGCTGGGTGAGCGTTGCCGTCGTCTCAAGATTGGGACGAGGTGCGCGGTGATTACCGACACTAATGCGAGCAAGCACTATGGAGAGGCGGCCATCAAGTCTCTCAAGGTGGCTGGCTTCACCCCAACGCTCATCACGATCGAGGCGGGTGAGTCGTCCAAGACCCTGTCCACGGTTCAGAAGTGCTACGATCAATTGGCCGCGCATCGGATTGAGCGGAAGAGTTTTCTGGTGGCCCTTGGAGGCGGAGTCGTAGGTGATTTGGCGGGTTTTGTAGCGGCGACCTATTTGCGCGGCATCGCTTTTGTGCAAGTGCCCACAACGCTTTTGTCACAAGTTGACAGTTCCGTTGGTGGCAAAGTTGGGGTGAACCTGAAGGCCGGCAAAAATCTGGTGGGGGCCTTTCATCAGCCGCGCCTGGTCCTCTGTGACTTGGACACCTTGTCCACGCTTCACGATCGGGAATTGCGCTCCGGCATCGCTGAAATCGTGAAGTACGGCGTGATTTATGATGCCCCCTTGTTTCAGCGGTTGGAGAAACAGTTGGAAGGGCTTCTCGAAAAGCAGCCTCCGATATTGTCTGCCATCATCGCCCGATGCTGCACCATCAAGGCGGAGATTGTGTCCCAAGACGAAACGGAGACGGGCCTGCGCGCGGCGCTGAATTTCGGGCACACCATTGGCCACGCAATCGAGAACTCCTCTGGCTACGGCAAATTCCTGCACGGTGAGGCCATTAGCATTGGCCAAGTCGCTGCGGCTCATCTATCGGCCCGTCGGACAGGTCTACCGGCGGCCGATGTCCTGCGTGTCCAGAACTTGTTCGAGCGCCTGGGTTTGCCCACGTCGATCAAGCTGTCGGGGGACAAGCGCGACAAGTTGTTTTCAGCGATGCGCCTCGACAAGAAGGTGAGTGCCGGTGAAATCCACTTCGTCTTGGCCGAGCGAATCGGCAAGGCAGTTTGGGGTCAACGCGTTCCAGATGCCGAAGTCAACTGGGCCTTGGATCAGGTGAAGGGCTGACCGACTGAATGGGCTGCGGGCTCTGGTGACAGTGATGGGTCACCCGAGCCTCGGTGGAGCGAACCGTCGGTTTTGTGCCGTCCACGGTCAGGACCGACGCACTGCACTGGGCCTTCGGTGATCTATTGCCCTAAATTGCTAGATTGCTAGATTGCTGAATCAGAGTTCAGCAATGCGTTCCATGATGGTGTCAGCGACCTCTTGGTAAATCGCCTTGAGACGATCTTTGTCGCAGGTTTTGGCCTCGGCCCGTAACGATTCGAAGTAGAGCGGTTTACCCACCACTACTTTAAAGCGTCCCCGACCCGGAAAACGTTGGTGGCGCCCCCAGGCTTCGAAGGTGCCGTGAAGACGGATAGGAACAACGGGGGCCTTCGATTTGATGACTGTCAGGCCAATGCCCGATCGCGCAGGCTTCAAACGCCCATCTTGGGTTCGGGTTCCTTCGGGAAAGAGGAGGATGGCCGCCCCATTGTTGAGTCGGTCCAAGATTGCTTTCAATCCCGCACCCCCACCGCCATCGCGGTTGACCGGGACCGCGTTCAACTTGCGGATGTACCAGCCCAGGATGGGAATCTGGAAGAGGGTGTCTCGGGCCAGAAAATTGACGGCCCGCGGAACCGAGCCACCAATGAGCGGGGGGTCTGCGAGGCTCGCGTGGTTGGAGGCCAAAATCGCCGGGCCGACCAGCGGGATATTCTCTACGTGTTCGACTTGAGTGCGGTAGATGCAACGGGAAGCAAGGCGTGAGAGCCACCAGGCAATCCGGTAAGTCCATGTCATCCGTGCGGCACGGACCTGTTCTTCAGGTAAGCTGTTTGAAGGCGCTGGGGTGGATTCCATGAT
>JAPLUH010000492.1 GCA_026397675.1 Verrucomicrobiota bacterium | reverse complement strand
TCCAGGACTTTGGGGCCTGAAGCAGTCAGCATGACTCCTGGGTACAGTAGGCCTCTGAAATCGATACCCTCTTGGGCGCAACCCTCTAACCAGGGGCCTAGGATCGCCTGCCCAACCTGCTCTAGGTCGGCCTCATTGAGGAACGGAGCCGGGGAGTACGCTCCCATGCCTCCAGTATTGAGTCCCTGATCGCCGTCTGAGATTCGCTTGTGATCTTGGGCTGTGGGAAATAGGCGGGCAGTTTTTCCATCGCATAGCGCGTGGAGTGAGATCTCGATACCCTCAAGGAGTTCCTGAATGACCACCCGTGAACCAGCTTCTCCAAAGCTGCCATGGAGCATCATATCATCTACCGCTTTTTCGGCCTCCGAGACGCTCTGAGTCAGTAAAACTCCTTTACCAAGAGCCAACCCATCGGCTTTGACCGCACATCGTCCATCGAGTTCTGCTGCAAACCGTCGTGCCGCAAGGGCGTCCGTAAAAACTCCAGACCGGGCAGTTGGAATTTGATGACGCAGCATGAAGTGTTGGGAAAACGCCTTGGAAGACTCGAATTGCGCAGCGCGGCGGGTTGGGCCCCAGATTCGGAGACCTGCCGCCTGAAAGTGGTCGACGATACCCAAGGCGAGCGGGCTGTCTGGTCCGACGACGGTGAGATCGATCTTATGTCGGATTGCATGGTCGCGAAGAGCGTCCAAAGCATCTGCGGCGATCGGAATATTCGTTGCCGGATTTCCTGACCTGAGAAAGACACAGGAGGTGCCTGCATTTCCCGGTGCGCAGATTAACTCTGTGACATGCGGTGATTTTGCAAGTTTCCAAACCAGAGCATGCTCACGGCCCCCTGAACCAACGACAAGAACCTTCATCCTTCCGCATAGTCAACCAGCACCTAGTTCACCAAGGAAGCCGATTTCTGGACCTAGGGACAGGCTCGGACTGGATGTCAGTTGGTGTTCGACTCCGATTAATTGCCGCATGCAGGACTGATTGAAATCCAATCAGCCAAAGGGACAGGCTGTTTTCGGCTGTTGGTAACCGCGAACGGAGATGAGGCTTAAAAGATTTGAGAGTTTGAAATCTTTGAGGGGCCTGAAATTAGGGCAACTGGGTAGACAGTTAAAAAGGGGCGATCGGATCCGATAGAAACGAGGTGTTAGCGAAGAAGGTGTGACGTTTTAAAGCCCACCTCTGCCTGAGCCAGCTGTTTGCAGACGTGCAGACGATGAGCGCCGAAGCCAGTGCTCATCTTGGGGATCTGTAAACTTCGTTAGCCTCTGGCGGTGGCGGCTATGCCCCGCAAGGGGCGGAGACTGAAGATCAAAGACTTTTCCAAGTCGGACACTGGATGAGGGGAGGGTTGGCGTTTTCGTTGGAGCCAATTCTGGTAATGGAGAGCGATGGACTCGACGAAGCTGCGGGAGCCGATGACGGCACCGTCGGTGAAATATCTAATCCGATGGAGCAATGGGTCGATCAGCCAAAAATCTTTGTGAGGTTTCTGCGGACCACGAGCCGAGGCTGAGGGTTTATCCGAGGAGGTGCTTCGGGAGGGAGCCGATGAGAAGACGCCCCGCCGTTCGGCGTAATCAAAGAGCCCGGCGCGATAGTGTTTGAGGGCCTGTGCAGGATTGAGTCTCAAGCTGTCGCGACCCATCACCAGCGCCTGATAGCCGCTCAACGCCTCAGGGCGTCCGGCCCTAGCTTGGCCATAGCCGCTCCAACGATATCGGGCTGGGTCGGCGACCAAACCGGCGCGGACAGGGTTGAGGTCAATGTAGGCGGCGATGGTGGAGAGGGCTGAGCCGTCGGCGCCGATGAGGACGCTCTTGAATCGTTCCTCCCAGAGAGTGCCGCGTCTGCCTTGGCGGAGGTTGTGCCACTGACTGAAGCGTTGTTTGAGT
>JAPLUH010000398.1 GCA_026397675.1 Verrucomicrobiota bacterium | reverse complement strand
TACGTCACCTTCCGCAGTGCAGGCGCGGACATCACCGCGCTGCTCCTGAGTTGGCTCCTGGGCCCACGGGTCATCGAAGGCCTTCGGAACCTCAAGGTCCGTCAAGACTACCAGCCCAAAGATGTCCGCAATCCCAGCGATGCCACGGCGGCGGCGGCCGACTTGGCCAAACGAGGAACACCCACTATGGGGGGTGTTTTAATTCTGCTGGTCTTGGACATCTCCGTGTTCCTTTGGGCCCGACCCAACACACTGGTGTTGCTGACCATGCTTTCGTTGATGGTCTTAGCTTTTTTGGGGTTTTATGACGATTGGCTAAAGGTCTCGCGGCAGAACGCGGCCGGCGCCCAATCCCGGGTAAAGTGGATCGTACAAATCGTTCTCGCCTTGGTGGTCGGGGTCTATTTGTGGCAACTCCCCTCCACCCGCACTTTAGTGGCCGACATCCAAATCCCGTTCTTCAAAGACCCCATCCTCCGATCCGTCCCCTGGATTGGAATCCCGCTGGTGGCACTGACCATCATTGGCAGTTCCAACGCGGTGAATCTGACCGATGGCATGGATGGGTTGGCCATCGGTTGTACCCTCATCGTGGCGATGGTGATGCTGATCCTGACTTACCTGTCTGATAACGTGAAGCTGGCCACCTACCTCCAGATTCCGCACGTTCGGGGTGCCAGCGAACTCACGGTGGTCTGTGCCGCCTTCATCGGGGCTTCCCTCGGATTTCTGTGGTTCAACTGTCACCCCGCCGAGGTCTTCATGGGCGACACCGGATCGCTGGCCCTGGGCGGTGCATTGGGCATCATGGCTATCCTGATTCACCAACCGCTGGTGCTCCTCATCGCCGGCGGAGTCTTTGTGGCTGAAGCGCTCAGCGTGATGCTGCAAGTAGGGTGGTTCAAATACACCCGCCACAAGCATGGAGAAGGCCGACGTATTTTTCTAATGGCCCCTCTCCATCACCATTTTCAGAAGCAAGGATGGAAGGAATCGAAGATCGTTACCCGCTTCTACATTGCTGGAATTCTGTGCGCTGTGTTGGCGCTGAGCACGCTCAAGATCCGATGAGTGTCCACGCCTCAAACCACACCTGCACCGGTCTTTTCAGCCCGACTGAATCACCGATCTGCATCTCGAACCGGATGTTCCTTGATCGCGCGGGTTTCGATTGTTTAATTGGAGCGCCTTCCGCGGTAAACGGCGCCCTCATCAGGCCCCAGACCCGCATCGCCGCGGCGATCCGTGCACACCCAGACTCCTATCTAGTATTCCGACAGACGTGCCTACAAGTCCCGGCCAACCTGAACCGTTTTCCAATTACGGACGCGGTGCGTTTCACCGTTTCCCGGTCCAATCAATCACGACCACACTCACTTTCGTTTCGACCCGGGTGGAGGACCCGGTTCGGGACGGATCCGACAAAACTCAATCCTCGACCCACGACGTACCGTCTATCCGCCTAACCCCATGAGCACCCCCAACTCCCCGCTGCTGCCTGGCTCCAAACTGGAACAGGCTGCCAAGAGCAAATCCACCTTCAGCATCGCCGCCTTCATTTTCAGCGCCCATGTGGCGGTGTTCCTGGTGGTGCTGCTCAATGGCTGCAACAAAGAGAGTTCCCTCACCAGCACGGAGCCTCCTGCCGCCACCAACCCAACTGAACTGGCCGTGCAACCCGGATTCGGGTCTTTAGACACCAACGCCCCTGTCCATCCCAACGGTCTGGACACCAACACGATGCCAGCCACTCCTCCGGGGGGTGTCGTCACATTCCCGGGCCATGCGGCAATCAACACCAACCCGCCGCCACAACCCATCGCCCCTCCGGAAATCGGAATAGGCGCCCCGGGAAGCACCGCAACCCACGAGAGCACGGGGGCCGCCTCTGAGTACAAGATCAAGAGCGGCGACATCGCTTACAATATTGCTAAGGCAAACGGAGTTTCCCTGAAGGCCCTTAAGGATGCCAACCCGAGTATCGACCTCGGCAAGCTGAAGGTGGGCCAGGCGATCCAAATTCCTGCTGCCAGCGCATCCGCCGCGGCCGCCGCCACCACCACCAAAGAACCGACCCCTGCGAAAGCGATCTCAAACCACGAACCCGATACGGCGGGCGCGACCTCGTCGTATACGGTTAAAGGAGGCGACACCCTCAGCAAGATCGCCAAGAAGCACGGAACGACCGCTAAAGCAGTCCGCGCCGCCAACGCATTGACCAGCGACAAGATTAACGTCGGTCAGAAACTCAAGATTCCAGGCAAGGGTGCGGCCGCTGAGACGGCCGATCCGGCTGCGAAGACCCTGACCATGCCCGAGCCGACAGCCGCGCCCGTTCCGGCGACCCTGCCGACGCCCGGCACAGGCCGCTAAATCGGTCCACCGAAGGGACGTCCGGCCCGCTGCTGGACGTCCCGAAGGCTCATAAACTCCTTCCGCCATGCGTTCCACCTCCATCCTGTTGCTGCTAACGGTCAGCCTCTTGCTGGCCTTGAGTTTCACCATGCTCGCCAGTGCTGTGATGATGGAGTCGAAGTTCTCCAGTTTCGTCACCGTGCAGGCCGTGGCGATCATCGCCGGGGCGGCGATGATGTGCATTCTCTGGCGGAGCGATTACCGCATTTGGCTCAAGCTTCACTGGTGGTTCTATGCCCTCGCCATCGTCACTTTAGCGATGGTGCTTTCACCGGCGGGCACCTACCGCAATGGGGCCCAGCGCTGGATTTTCGGCATGCAACCGGCGGAGTTCGCTAAAATCCCATTGCTGCTGACCCTGGCGGCCTGGGGCGCACGCTTCGGATCCCGCATGCGCTTTGGCGGCACGGTTTCCACCTTCGTGTGGGGGTTGGTTCTGCCGGGACTGGTCATCGTGCCATTCCTCGGATTGCTGTACAAACAACCGGACCGCGGAACCATGATTCTCTTCGGCATGGTCACCGTGGTGGTGCTTCTGCTCAGCGGTATGCGCAAGCGATACGCCATCATTCCGACCCTCCTCGGGGCCGGACTGGCATTCCACTTTTACA
>JAPLUH010000436.1 GCA_026397675.1 Verrucomicrobiota bacterium | reverse complement strand
CGAACCGCTGCCGGACCATCTTCATGAATCCGAGGGCGTGACCGGGCGATCCTTCCGGTTGCGTTGTTCGAGGAAGAAGCTCTTGAGAATGTGACGGCATTCCTCCTCGCGGACCCCCGGCGTAATTGCACTGCGGTGATTGAGGGTGGGAAACTGCAGAAGATTCATAGCCCCCCCAGCAGCGCCTCCCTTGGCGTCGGGGGCACCGAAGACCACGCGGGCCAACCGGCAATGGACGATGGCCCCAGCACACATGGGACACGGTTCTTTGGTCACGTAGAGCGTGCAGTCGGTCAGACGCCAATCACCGACGGCTTCCTGGGCCATGGTTAAGGCCAGCATCTCCGCGTGCGCGGTCGCATCCTTGAGGAGTTCCACCTGATTCCAAGCGCGTGCGATGACCCGGTGTCCGCGAACAATGACCACTCCGACGGGCACCTCTTGGGCCTCGTAGGCCTTGGTCGCCTGGCGCAGCGCTTCACCCATGAACACGCGATCAATCTCGGGGTCCGGGATGTCCAGTTGGGAACGTGTTTCCATGGTTAGGCGCGACGCAGGGGGCTGCTCTGTTCCAAGGTCCAGGTGGAGCCTCCCTCTTCGTGACAGTGAGCGTGGGCTGCAAAGAACCCTCCACGATGGCTCCAAAAGAGAGGCCAAATTTGTTCCCGGTCGGTCTCAGGCAAATCCAATAAGGCCAATTCCGCACGACTGTAGAATCCGAAATCTCCTTCCCGATGCGGGGGCGGAACGCGTTGCAGGCGCGGCCTGACTTCAAAGAGAAACATCAGCCAGTGAGTCTGTCCCTGATACCCATATTCGCTAATAAGACCGCTCAGGTGCAGGTCCGCCGGCGTGAGGGAAACACCCGTCTCTTCCAGAGCCTCACGGCACGCGCAGGCATAGGGAGATTCCCCAATGTCGGTCTTCAGTTTGCCTCCAGGTGGACTAAAAAGTCCCCGGTTGGGATCCTGAGCTCGACGCAGCAGTAGAATGTTGTCCCGCTCGTCAAAGCAGTACAGAAGCGTGGCAATTTTGTAAGGTAGCGGCACCGAGCTGACTAAAGCCCGAAATGGTCCTCAGGGAAAGGGCTCTGACACGGGGCTCTAGACGATCGCGGACGGAAACATTTTTTCGCCCAAGCATCGACTCACGAAGCAGTTTGAATCAGGCAATGCGCTCACCCCTCCCGAGGACAGGAAGTGCCCGAAGATCGATCAGCGGTAAACCGTGACCGCCAAGGCTGAGATCAAGGCTCCCCAGACAACACCGGAAATACCCAGCAGGCGCACCCGCCCTTCGGATTGCGTGCACCAAGCCAGCCAATCCCTCACCCGCCAGGGCGAAACGGCCACCCAGATGGCCAAACTCACCCATCCGTACATCCAAAGTGTCACCAAATACCGCCACGGGCTCGGGTGCCACCGTTGGACATCCAAGACCACATCCGCGACAAGACACATCACAATGGCCAATCCCCGCACGGCCAGATAATCCCGGACGACAAAGCAACTGGCCACTCCGATAGCAATCACTCCCCCCAACAGGAACGGTCGGAATGCAGCAAAGTCGGAGATCTCCGAGTTCTGCAAATTCTGTTCGAACCAGATGCTACCCAAAAGCATGAGCACCACGCCCACGGCGGTATTGCGATGGAACCCCCGCATCCACGCGGCACAGGAGCCCGGCCGGAACACCGGCCAGAGGTGTCCCAGAAAACAACCCAGGCCCAGAACCAGGGAGACTTGCGACAAGGTGAGCGGTAGCTTCATCGACGAATAAGATTGGAGGATCAGGCAAACCCTATCCAAGGCGAGGGTAAAGAATCGGCCGGCCCACCCGAAGAGCGGAACGAGCACCCCTACCGCCCCGTCGCCCGAGCAGCGGATTGCCTCATTTCAGCCCGGTTAATCCAAGAGCGGGCGCATCTCTTCGAGGATCTGAGGGACACGGACAAAGGGGTCCTCTTTGAATTCGTACTCCAAGGCGACAAACCCCTGATAGTGGGCATCCCGCAGAATCTTGAATGTGCGGGCATAATCGGCCTTCTCGATGGCGGACTTGCCGCCCACGTGAACCTTGCCTTTGAACTGAACGTTCACCGCCCACGGCGCGCACAACGCCAACTCGCGGTAAGGATCGGTGGAATAAAAATTACCCGTATCCAAATTGATTCCCACCCAGGGACTGCGGACGGCCTGAATAATTTCAACCAAGGATTCAGCACGACGAACGATGCCACCATGGTTTTCGACCCCCAGAAAGATTCCCGCCTTGCCGGCTTC
>JAPLUH010000554.1 GCA_026397675.1 Verrucomicrobiota bacterium | reverse complement strand
TGGCCAAGACCGCGATCACCGCGCTCATCGTTCGCGACCGCGAGTTGGAGGCGGAGGCGTCCGGGGTGGCCTCGGTCGAAAAACTCGTCCGCTTCCACCGCGACCTGATCGTGCTCGCCTCGAACTTCGTGAATTTCCGGGACCTCTATGACGGCGGGTCACCGGCAATCTTCCAGGCGGGCATCCTTTACCTCGATCAACGATCCTGTTCTCTGTGCATCACGGTGGTTGACCCGGCCAAGCACGCGGTGATGGCGAGTCTGGCAGGAGCCTACTTGGCCTACGTCGAGTGCGTGCGCAAGGCGAACAGCCATAAGGTGACCGTGGTGGCTATCTTCTCCCAGGGTGACGACGAGAACTTGATGGTGGGTCGCAACGGGGTGTTCTACGACCGCAAGGGGCTCGATTATGACGCCACTATCACCAAGATCGTGGTCAACCCCATTAGCCTCCGTCAGGCCTTTTGGCAGCCGTACAAGCGCTTCGTTCGTTGGGTGGAAGAGCAGATCGCTAAGCGGGCGGCCGAGGCGGATGCGGCGGCCAACCAGAAGCTCACGGCTGCCGCGACGGCGGCGGTGACCAAGGGAGCGGCGCCGGCGGTGGCACCAGCGCTCAGTGTTCCCCAGAAAGTGGACGTTGGCACGGTGGCCGCCCTGGGTGTGGCCTTCGGGGCCATCGGGGGCTTCTTTGCGGCGGTCGCCACTTTGGGCAAGGACCTGTGGGCGCAGGGTACCTTTGCCATGGTCGGTGCCATTTTGGGCATCATGGTCCTCATCTCGGGACCGTCGCTGGTGATGACCTACATTAAACTCCGCAAGCGGAACCTGGGTCCCATCCTCGACGCCAACGGCTGGGCCGTGAACGCCAAGGCGCGAATTAATGTGCCGTTCGGCACCCGTTTGACGGCCATTGCCGAGTTGCCGCCGGGTTCCACCTGCGATCTGGTGGATCCCTTCGAGGAGACCCGCCGACCGTGGCGTTTGTATCTGGTGCTGGCTCTCGCAGCGTGTCTTGGCTGGCAGTGGAGGGCCGGGCGGTTGGATTCTGATCTGCCCGAACGGCTGCGCCATTCCCACGTCTTCCCACCGGAATCCGAGAAGGCCAGGAAGGATGTCCTTCACACCGAGACCAACTCGGTGCCCAAGCCGGCTTCGGCTCTCTGAGGCTCGGGTTTTCCAAGACAGAGTTGATAACGCCAAAACGCCGACCGGGTCTACCCAGGTCGGCGTTGCAGCGTCGGGATTTTGGGCAGAGGCCGCCCGGAGCGTCAGTACACGCCCTCGACGATGGTCTTTTCCATCGCACCGAACGGACGCACATCACCCACGCCGTCCCAGGCGTAAGGAGGGCGCGGCGCGCGGCGGATGGTCTCGTCGCGCTCCAGGAACCGCGGCATGAAGAACTCGCGGGTCAGGGTGGTGAGTTCGACGCGGCCGAATTCGCCGTAGTTCACCACCTCATCGGTGGCGTTGGGTTTAACCACGCGCAAGACGGCTCTCGGCTGCGGCGCGTAATAGGTCACGCTGAAATTGTCTTCCGGCTGCAGCGGCACGCTCGCGGCCAGACCCATGAGGGTGTTGCCGTAGGTGGGGTAGAATCCGATGCGTCCCTCGAGCA
>JAPLUH010000462.1 GCA_026397675.1 Verrucomicrobiota bacterium | reverse complement strand
CGGAGCCTTCCAGTGGCGTTCAAAGCCCTGGCAAATCGGAGACACCGTCCCGGGTGACTTTGCCTTTGGCCTGCTGCCCGACGACTGGGATAAGTTTTCCGAGCCCTGGGCGGCCGGGAAACACCGCATCCCGGCGCTGCGTGCGGCGAAGTTTCCGAAGTTCGTCAACGGTCCGGAGAGCTTCACGCCCGACAACAATTTTCTGATGGGTACCCCGGCTGGCACCGAGGGGCTGTTCGTGCTCGCTGGCTTCAATTCGGTGGGCATTGCCAGTGCCGGCGGTGTCGGCAAGTTCGCCGTGCCGTGGTTGGAAAGCGGGGATATGCCCATGGACCTCTTGAGTGTGGATGTCCGCCGCTTTGTGCCGTCGCAAAATGGACGGGGATATTTGCAAGCCCGTGCCGCGGAAGTGCTGGGCTTGCACTACCAGATGGCTTGGCCCAATCGCGAGATGGAGACATCGCGGGATGTCCGCGCCACGCCATTGCACGCGCTGACTCGCGCTGCCGGCGCCTGCTTTGGGCAGACCGCAGGCTGGGAACGCCCATTGTGGTATGCGCCCGTGGGTGCCGCGCCGGAGCTTCGTTACTCCTTCAGCAAACAGAACTTGGCACCGCATGTGGCGGCCGAGGTGCGACGGTGCCGAGAGCAGGTCGCGCTGTTCGACCAGTCCACATTTGCCAAGTATGACATTCAGGGACCGGACGCCCTGGCCAGCCTCGACCGGCTTTGCGGCAATCGCCTCGATGTCCCCATCGGTCGCATCGTGTACACCGGCTTGCTCAATGCCCGCGGCACCTACGAGAGCGACGTGACGATCGTGCGTCTGGATGCTGACCGCTTCTACGTCATCGCCCCCACCCAGCAAGTGCGTCATGACGCCGACTGGATTCTCCGCAACCTTCCGGAGTCGGCCGACCTCCGACTCACCGACGTGACCGACGCGTTCGGTGTGGTCTCGATCATGGGGCCGCAGTCGAGGGCCGTCTTGCAGCGGGTGACGGAGACCGACTTGTCTGCCACAGCGTTCCCCTTCGGCCTCAGTGCGGAGATTCGCATCACTGGCGTGCCGTCACCCGTGAGGGCTCTCCGGGTCACGTATGTCGGTGAGCTCGGATGGGAACTGCACGGGCCTGCGTCGTCGATGGCCGCTGTCTGGACAGCGCTGGCGGAGGCAGGGAAACCCGAGGGCATCGGCCCAGCCGGGACTTACGCCATCAACACCCTTCGCATTGAGAAGGCGTATCGCGCCTGGGGCCACGAGCTCTCGGTCGATGAAAACCCGTTCGAGGCGGGCTTGTCCTTTGCGGTGGACTGGAACCGGGACTTCCTGGCCAAACCAGCTTTGCTGAGCGTGAAAGGGGGCCCGCTGCGCAAGCGCTTGGTGTCTCTGGTTATGGGCTGCGACGACCCGACCGTGACCTTATGGGGCAACGAGCCCGTGTTCCGGGAGGGGCGTTTGGCGGGATACACCTCCAGCGCCGCCTATTCGCCGACGCTCTCGGCGCCGGTGGCGATGGCTTACATCAAGCGTCCGCCTGAGGAGGCTGGGCTCGGCGTGGACACCGCATGGCTGGAGGCCGGTCGGTACGAAATCCTTCAGG
>JAPLUH010000207.1 GCA_026397675.1 Verrucomicrobiota bacterium | reverse complement strand
GACGCGGTGCATATTAATTCGCCCATTCACCTGCACGCACCGCAGGCCATCGCCGCTTTGCGTGCGGGCAAGCATGTGGCCTGCACGGTGCCGGCGTGCACCACGGTGGAGGAAGCTCGCGAGATCGTGAAGGCGGCTCGTGAGAGCGGGAAGAAGTACATGATGATGGAGACGGTGGTCTGGAGCCGGGAGTATTTGTATGTGCGGGAACTGCGGGATACCGGTCGTTTGGGACGGATCCAGTTTGTTCGCGGAAGCCACCTCCAGAATATGGAAGGGTGGCCTGGTTACTGGGAGGGATTGCCTCCGATGCATTATGCCACGCACTGCGTCAGCCCCTGCTTGGGTATCGTCAATGGGGAGGCTGAGTTCGTGTCCTGCCTTGGTTCGGGCCGCATCTCGGAGTCCGGCATCGCCAAGTACGGTTCTCCGTTCTCTTTTGAGACGGCGCATTTTAAGGTCCGTAGCCAAGATGTGGCCGGTGAGGTCACGCGGTATTTGTTTGATGCCGCGCGCCAGTATCAGGAGAGCTTCGACTGCTATGGTTCCAAGACTTCCTTCGAGTGGCAGCTCACCGAGCACGATGACCCGGTGTTGCACCTCGGTGGTGAGACGGTGGAAAAGGTAAAGATTCCGGATTATGCCCACTTGCTGCCTGAGGCCATTCGTCCGTTCACGACGAAGGGCGTCTATGACATGAGTGAGAATGTCCACTTGAGCTTCGTTCAAGGCAGCGGCCACGGCGGCAGCCATCCGCACTTGGTCCACGAGTTTGTGATGAGTGTGATCGAAGACCGCCCGAGCTTCCCAGACTTGCACCAGTCGGTGAATTGGACCCTCGTGGGTATTCTAGCGCACGAGAGCGCGATGCGCGGCGGTGAGAAGCTGCACCTGCCGAACTTCCACGGGATCTAAACGATTCCGGATCTGGAATATTAGAAACGCCCGGAATGGCTTTGTGCCGTTCCGGGCGTTTTGGTCAGAGGAGAGGGTGCGTCAGCAGGGACGGACTTCCATCCACATCGATGCTTCAAACGATTGACCGGGCGCCAGGATTTGAAGCTCACGATCCTCCGGTCGGCTGAAGGCGTTGGGCAGGCACGTCCAGGGTTCTAGGCAGTAGAAATTTTCCGAGGGCGTTCGCGACCAGAGTGCGCAGAAGCGGTAGGCCGGTGCCCCTTCCCAGTTAACGACCACTTCCAGGCGGGCTGCCCGGTCCACCAGGGCCAGTTCTTGGCTCCGGAGGTTTCCTAAGAGCAGAGTGGCTCCGGTGTCCACGGTGGCTGGTAATTCCTGTTCGGAGAACGGTTCGGAAAAATAGGCGTCGCCGCGTCCGATCGGATTAAAGCGGGTGGCTCGGGGAATACGGATGACGCAGTCGCTCCGCTTGGATCCTGCGCTCAGGGGCATCGGTAAATAGGGGTGGAATCCGACGCCGAAGGGCATGGGTTCAGAGGAGAGATTCTCGATAACTTGCTGCCAATGCAGGCGACCTTCTTGAAGCCGGTAGGTCAGGCGGTAGCGAAAGGCGAAAGGGAAAACCGCCCGAGTTGCGTCGCTATCGGTGAGTTCGAGTTCGACTTGATCGGTTTCTTGGGCCGTGACCTTCCAGGGAGTTTTTCGGGCAAATCCATGGGCCGGCATTGGATGGTTTTGGCCAGCCCAGGGGTAATGGTGGTCGGCGCCGGGTACGTGGTTGTAGCTCACGATTGGAAAGAGCAGGGGGCTGCCCGCCCACATCTCTCGGGGGTATCGAGCAATGACTGCGTCGTCGTGATGCAGAGCCTCCACGAGGCCATGCCCGGGGAGGGGTCTCTGGTATCGGACGAGCCACCCACCCAACTCGGGCAACACTTGGGCCATGGCTCCGGTTTGATCCCGGATTTCTACGCAAGCACTTGATGACATCAGGCAATCGGGCAACGCATCGACCGACGGCTCAATTCCAAAATCGCTATCCGACAGTTTCAGGGTATTCTTTCCGGGCTTGGATCCCGCATCTCCCACCGTGTTGCAAGGCTGGCTGAAATCGCCGGCCGTCGAGTCGTTGCGCCAAAAGGTCGAGGCCGGCGGGGTCGTGAGTCTGCAGAGTGTGGCTCCGGCGGCGCAGGCATGGCTGGTGGCCGTGTTGCATCGGCTTTATCCGGACCGCCACGTGGTGGCCATTACGGACACATTAAAAACCCAAGAACTCTTGCACGCCGATGCAGCCACGTGGCTGGACGGAGAGCGTCCGCAGTTCTTCCCGGCTTGGGAGACGTTGCCCCAGGACTCTCGATTGCCCCATGCAGACATCATTAGCGAACGACTCGAAACGCTGATCGCACTGCAGCGGGTAGAGGGTGCTCCTCCGAAAAGCCGACTGGTGATTACTTCAGTGACGGCACTGCAGCAGCGCACCTTTACTCCCGACGATTTCAATTCCAGGACTCGGACATTCAGTCGGGGAGAAACGGTAAACCCGCTCGATCTCATCGAATGGCTTGAGTCGCAGGGTTATGAGCCCGAGGCCCAGGTCTCCCATAAAGGGGAGCTATCCTGGCGTGGCGGCATTGTGGATTTGTGGCCCCTCAATCGCCCCTGGCCGGTTCGGTTGGAGTTCTTCGGGGATGAGTTGGAGTCGCTTCGTGAATTTGATCCCCACCGCCAGACCCGTTTAGAAGCCATCGACTCATGCGTGGTTCCACCGGCCGGTGAGTTGAGTTTGCTGCGTCCCAAGGCCGGGTCCGAAGCGCCGTCACCCCCGGTGAGCGCTCTCGATGCGCACTGGGGCCAAGATGCACTGGTGGTTCTTTGCGGGCCGCAGGCGCTGGCTCTCCAAGCAGAACACCACGCTAGTCAGGTTCGAGAGGGGGATGTGTTCCATGAGCCCTGGGAGGCCTTGCAACTGCGGGTTCAGACCTCCGGAGGCGTCTGGGTCCGGGTCGAGGATTCGATTTCTGAATCTGTGGGCGATCCGAATGATCTGCTCATTGAATCCCTCGATGCGTTCCGTCCCATCGGAGCAACCCTGCCCGCGGCTCAGGTTGCCGAGGAGCAGCGGCGGACCTTTTTCCAACAAATGCAGCGGTGGTTGAGGCAAGGCTACCATCTTCAGGTCTTCTGCAACAATGCCGGCGAGCTTCAACGCTTCGGAGAACTGTGGCGCGAACTCCTGCCCTCCAGTGGAACCGAAGGCACTGAAGGTGCTGCGGCGTCTGCGGTTCCGGAAGTCCTCTCTGGTACCATTTCCCGAGGGTTTTTGTGCGAAATGGCCCGACGGGTTGTGGTCTCGGATGCGGAGATTTATGGGCGCTACAAAGTGTCTCGGCCGCGGCGCTTGAAGTCCCATCATGCGCAGTCGGTCCGCAATGCCTTCGAGGTGGATTTCACCGACTTCGACCTCGGGGACTATGTGGTTCACCTCCAACACGGCATCGGGATTTACCGGGGCCTTAAGACGCTACCGCCTCGGCAGGCCGGCGCCTCGGGCGGGGGGCAGGAATGCCTGGTGATCGAATACGCCGCGAGCTCCAGCCACGATGAGGCACCCAAGCTCTACGTGCCGGTCACTGAGGCGCACTTAGTGAGCAAGTACGTGGGCGCGGGCAAGGCGCGTCCGCAGCTGAGCAACATCGGTGGTACTCGTTGGACCAAGGCCAAGGAGCAGGCCCAGCGGTCGGTGCGGGACTTGGCGGCTGAACTGCTTTCTGTGCAGGCGGCGCGGGCCACTCAGCCGGGCCACCCGTTCTCGGTCGACTCCCCTTGGCAGAGAGAGTTTGAGGCGAGCTTTGAATTTGAGGAGACGCCCGACCAGGTGAAGGCCATCGCGGCCTCCAAGGTCGACATGGAACTCCCCAAGCCGATGGACCGTCTGATTTGTGGTGACGTGGGCTTTGGTAAAACCGAGGTGGCCATTCGGGCCGCGTTCAAGGCGGTGATGGGAGGCAAGCAGGTGGCGTTGTTAGTGCCCACCACGGTCTTAGCTCAGCAGCACTACAACCATTTTCGGGAGCGCATGGCGGAGTATCCGGTGCGCATCGAATTGATGAGCCGTTTCCGGACGGCCAAGCAGCAGAAAGGAGTGATGGAGGCGGCGGCGGTCGGAGCGGTGGATATCGTCATCGGAACCCACCGGATCGTCTCCGCGGATATGGTTTTCAGGGATCTGGGACTGGTGATCGTGGACGAGGAGCAGAAGTTCGGAGTGAAGCACAAGGAGCAGTTCAAACTGCTACGCCGGACCGTTGATGTGCTGACCCTCAGTGCGACTCCTATCCCACGGACGCTGTACCTAGCCCTCACAGGCGCGCGGGACCTCAGTACTCTGGAGACGCCGCCGCAGGATCGCCTGCCGGTGGAGACCATCGTGGGCAATTACGATGAGAGGGTCATCCGCGATGCCATCCAGCGGGAATTAAATCGGAGCGGTCAGGTGTACTTCTTGCACAATCGGGTCTCCACCATCGAGGCCATGGCACTCAAGATAAAGACACTGGTGCCGGAGGCACGAGTTCTGGTGGGGCATGGGCAGATGGATGACGACGAGTTGGAGAAGGTGATGACGCGCTTCGTCAACGGCGAGGCCGATGTGCTAGTGAGCACCACGATCATCGAGAGTGGTTTAGATATTCCCAATGCCAACACGATGATCATCGATCGGGCGGATCGTTTTGGTCTGAGCGAACTGTACCAACTCCGCGGCCGCGTGGGCCGCTACAAGCACCAGGCCTATTGCTACCTGATGTTGCCACGCCACGCCCAATTGCTGACCGAGGCTCGCAAGCGGATGAGTGCCATTAAGCAGTACAGTGCGCTGGGTAGCGGCTTCAAGATTGCCATGCGCGACTTGGAGATTCGAGGTGCGGGCAATTTGTTGGGTTCTCAGCAGAGCGGCCACATCACTGCGGTGGGCTTCGACCTGTATTGTCAGTTGCTCGGTCAGAGTATTTCGGTGTTGAAGGGTGAAACGGTCCGAACTCGGATCGAGGTCCGAGTATCGCTGGATTTCCTGGCCACCAATCCGGGTGAAGAAGGGTCCGCTAAGAGTGACTCTCGTCGTTCTAAGTCCGACAGTGAGCCTGCCCTGAACATATCCATCCCCAGGGACGGCTGTGTCGCCACCTACTGGGACGATCCGGATGAAGAGCCCTCCCGGGGAAGGTCTTCGGGCTCTCGGCGTCCGTTGGACGAAGACGACGGGCGAAAGTTTCCGGCGTACCTGCCGCTCGACTACGTGCGGGAACCGTCCCAGCGAGTCGAGGTCTACCGCAAGCTGGCCCAGGTTACCGAAAAGGCCGGTGTCGAAGTGTTGCGTCAGGAACTGCGGGATCGCTTCGGACCGTTGCCAGGGCCGGTGGATTTGTTGCTCCAGACGCATGAGCTGCGGCTTCTCGCGGCCGAATGTCGGGTCACTTCGGTGGAGGTTACCGAGGGCAAGGTGAAGCTCATGCACCGAGGCACTCGAGGGCAAGGTGAAGCTCATGCACCGAGGCACTCTGGTCACGGTGGGTGGTCAGTTTCCTCGGCTGTCCAAACGCGACGCCAAGGGGCGCCTGCAAGAAATTCGACGCCTGTTGCTCTCGTTGGCCGGTGATTCACCCAACGCATGAAGGACCCTGGAATTCTCCCGCCGTTCGGATTCCTTTGCGCAATCATCGCTCTCCTTCTGCAAATGGGCCCGGCCTGGGCCCGAGAATTATGGGTGGTTGATCCGCAGGGCTTGAAGGGTCCGGAGAATGCCCTGTTGGCATCGATCCAGGGAGTCCTCAACCGCACGGGTGCGGTGGTGTGGGTGAAGGGCCCTGGCATGAATGCGCGCATCCTCGATGAGTTGCGCAGCGAGGGTTGGGTCTTGCGCGAGGTACGGGGTCCTTGGCCGCTCTTGCGGGAATACCGGGCGGCGTTTTCAGGTCTGGTCATCGGTCAGGTGGGCACTGAATCACTCAATGGCGCGACCACGCTGGCGGGTTTGACCAATGCGGTGGTGGCCGACCCGTCGCTGGTCGAGCGCTTGGTGGCCGAGGGTTGGCCTGTTCTGGCCGACGCCCGCTCCCAGTCGATCGCCACTTTGTGGGCCCAGACCCGAGCTCGGGTGGCCCGCGGTGTGATGATTCATCAGGACCCCTCGAAGGCGCTGCACCTTCGCGATTTGGCCATTAGTCTGGGCGCTTGGACGGTTTACGAGGAACCGGCCGCCGAGCGGACTCGTCAAATTCAGGCGCTCGGTCCGCACACCCGCGTCTATGGCTGGGGGCGCGATGAATTGGAATTTGTTCGCGAGGTGAGTCAGGGCGGTGGAGCCGTCATCCCGGCCGACTGGTCACTGAACTTGTCGGCGCTCCGCCATCTTCCGGCGACAGGGCCGGTCCGCTCCCGGCTGCCGAAACCGCGGGCTCGTTCATCGGGCGAACGGGTGGTGGCCTTTGTGGTGAGCGACGGAGACAACTTGCAGTGGGTGGGTGGGCGCTTTGCCGACGATCCGGGTTTTTGGGCCAGCCCGCTTCGGGGTCGCTTCGCGGTGACCTGGGAGATGCCGCCGGAGGCGTGGGTGATGGCCCCTCGAATCCTCGGGAAGATTCTCGAAATGGCCACACCCTTGGATGACTTTATCGCTGGGCCCAGTGGCTACGGCTACCAGTTCCCGGCTCACTTGCCGGATCGACCGGCTGCGGCCGCCGAGACGGCACGGGCTGTGGCCCGAGTGAATTGGCCGCTGGTCACGCTGCTCAATGCCGGGGGAGGTCAGGACTCATCTATAGACTGGTTGGAGCAGCCAGAAATCCGTGGAGTCCTCTACAAGGACTACGCGCCCTACAACCGCGGTCGAGGTGCGGTGTACTGGCATCAAGGCAAGCCCAGTGTCTCGTACCGCTATTTGCTGTGGGAACAGAAAGACCGTTCGGGGGCATTGCGGCCGGATTGGCTTCCGGCGGGTGTTGCTGAGGCCGTCGAAAGACAACCGTCTGGAGCGGAGGCCGGTTCCGAGGCCTACGCGTTGATTAACGTCCACGCGTGGTCCTTCCGTGATTCGGGGGGGCCAATGGGGGCGATCGGCCGGACCATTGAAGCGTTGCCACCTCGGGTCCGAGTGGTCACCGCTACGGAGTTCTTCGAGTTGATGGCGGGGGAGGCTCCCCTTCGGAACGGCAAGAAAGGCAACTGACTCGGGAGGCCTTTGGTCTATGATGAGTCCCATGCCAGAAGGTTTGGTGAAGTTCCTGCAACGCTGGTTGGTCACAACCATTGGTGTTTTATTAGCCGATGTCTGGGTGGACGGGATCCGTCACCAGACCTTCGGTGCCTTGCTGGAGGCCTCGCTGTTGCTGGGCTTGCTCAATGCGTTTGTGCGCCCGCTGCTCATGGTGATTTCGCTCCCGCTGCTGATCTTCAGCCTTGGGCTGTTTGTGATGGTCATTAACGCGGTGCTCCTGAGCCTGGTCGGCGGAATGCTTGAGCCAGGATTCGTCGTGGACGGATTTAGGTCCGCCTTCTGGGGTGGAGTAATTATCAGTCTGGTTTCGCTGGTGGTGAATGGATTCCTCGGAGGTCGAGCCAAGGTGCAATTCCAGGGCAGTATTCGTGGATCCACCGGACGCCGTCCGCCGAAGAAAAAGGATGAGGACGGCGGCGGACCGTTGATCGATGTTTGAAGCGAAGGTTTGATCTGGATCCATGGCCTCGAAGTCCCGAACCCAATCGTCACGAGCGCATCCCCGCAGGGCCCTCGCGCCGAAGGTGCTGCTGCTGGCGCTGGTTGGGGTGTTGGCCTGGGGCGTGTGGCGGGTGCTGGGGCCAGAAGGGAGTACCGCCTCCAAGCCCGGGCCCGGAATAGCCAACGAAGCCCCCAGGGTTCCCGTTGAGCCAGTTCCGACTCCGGCTGCAGCTCGAGCTCCGACCTCGGCTCAGCCAATGCAGGCGCCCGTGGTTCCAACGGTGGTTCCGGTACCTCCTGCGGTTTCGCCGGTTCCTGCTCCAGCCAGTGAGCCGTCACCACAGCCCTCGTTGGTCGCGATTTCTAATGCTGCACCGGCGCTGTTGGGGCTCACGTCGGCTCCGGTGATTCTTTCCACTCAGATCCTCCGCGCTGCGGTGGCACTGCCCGAGTTGTCGATTTCCAACAGCGGGGCCGCTTGGGTGCCTCGCGGGGCCACTAATTATCTGGAGGCGCAAATCGCACTGGCGGGCCTGGGGATTTCCTCCGGCTCCATCGATGGCGTGGGAGGCGCGCAAACCGCGGCCGCATTGAAAGCCTTTCAATCGCAGCAAGGCTTGGAGCAGAGCGGTTGGCTAGACCGCAATACCCGCAAGGCTCTCATGCTCAAGCGGGCTCCGTGGGCTCCCTACCGTGTCAGTGCCGAAGACTTGCTGCGTCTGGCCCCATTGCCCGAGACTTGGTTGGGCAAATCGCAAGTTCTTGGTCTGGAGCACGAAACCCTGCTGGAGCGTTTGGCTGAGAGGTTTCAAGCACATCCGGGATTGCTGCGCCGTCTCAACCCTGCTGTGGACTGGGCTCAGCCGACTCAAGGTCTAGAATTGACCTTGCCCGCGATTGCGCCGATCCCCGCCCGTCGTGCGGGTCTCATTCGCATTAACCTTGCCGGTCGGTTCCTGCGGGTGTTCGACACCGGCGGCGAATTGATCGCGCATTTCCCCTGCAGTATTGCGCGGCGGGTCGAGAAACGTCCGGTGGGAGATCTTCAGGTGCTAGTGACCGTGCCCAACCCCGACTACACTTGGGATCCTGAAGTGTTTCCCGAGTCGCCAGAAGCGCTCACCGTAGGCCGAAAATTGCGTATTCCGCCTGGGCCCAATAACCCGGTGGGTGCTGCCTGGATCGGACTGAACCGCTCGGGCTATGGCATCCACGGGACCCCCAAGCCCGAGGACGTGGGTCGCACCGAGAGCCACGGCTGTTTCCGTTTGGCCAATTGGAATGCAGAGTTGCTTCGTCGGATGGCCTGGCCGGGACTTACTGTGCGAGTGGAAGGCGAAGTCTTGGGGACCCCGGCGTCCGCGCTCACGACGACGGCGATGACGGCCACCAATGCAGTGAAGGCTCCCCCGCCTTTGGGTGTGCCGGTCAATGCTGCTCCTTCTGCCCTCCCCGCAGGCACTAACACGGTCTCACCGCCTCCCTTGTGAGTGACCGTTGAGTCGGGACCCTGGCGGGAAGTCCTCAGACCCAGAGTTCCACTCTATTTCTGACAGAAAGGCACGCCGCCGCATTGCGTTCCGCAAATTCCCAGCGTAGGCCTCCGGGATGCCGTCTCCATTGGTCAGTTGTCCGGACCGCGGCGCGGCCCTCCTGCGCGGACGCTTGGAATCCATTCCCGCGCTTTTGGAAGTCTGGGCTGCTTCCCCAGAGGCGGCGCGAGCGGCGCAACCGCAGAAGCGTCCCCAGCGCGTGGTGGCCACGGGTTTAGGCAGTTCCGAGGCCCATGCCCGATATTTGGTGTGGCTGCTCAACCGGTTCACGGACATCCCTGCGGAGTTTCTACCCACCGGGGCCTTGTTGAGTGCGGACTCTGGCTGTAGGCGGCAGGACCGTACGTTGGTGGTCTTCAGTCAGGGACTATCGGCTCATGCCCGTATGGCACTGGGTTGCCGTGCGGGCTTCGCCAGAACGGTGCTCTTCACTGCGGCGAGCCGGGAAGGGTTGATCCGCGGCGGAAAACAAGATCGAGCCCGATGTCTGGAGGCCTTGATGCAGGAAGGCGCCGAGGTGATTCGCTTTCCCCTGGAGGACGAATACACCTTGTTAATCCGGGTGGTGGGGCCGGCACTGGGATTCTTGGCGGCCCGCCTTTGGGTGGGTGCTCTGTCCGAAGGGAGTTTGTCCGGGGATCCTCAGACGGTGGGAGCCGAGGCGGCCCAAGCGTTCCGCACGGGCTGGTCGGCGGGCCGGGTCGCTTGGCCTCGTATGGAGCCCGAGGTCTTCGGTCAGGGCTTCGTGTTACTCGCCTCGCCGGACCTGATCGAGTGCCTCCAGAACCTGGCTTTCAAGTTTGTAGAGGGACTCTTTCGACCGGCGCCGACCCTCCAGGAATTGCTTCAGTTCGCCCATGGCCCCTTCCAGCAATTGACCGCAGCGCCGCGTCCCGTGGTGGTGCTGCATCGAGCCGGCGAGATCGAAGGAGACCAACTCCGCCGGATACGGAAATTGTGTCTCAGCGCCTCCCTGAGGTGCCATGACACCGGCTCAGGCTTGGTGTCGCGGACCGATTTCCTGGTCTTCGAGGCGGAGGGACTTTTTGTGGAACCACTGCTTCAGGGCGTGGAGCGAGAGGGCGTCGATCAGGTGGATTGGCCCGGCCGGGGTCTGGATGGCCCGCTCTACGAGTACTCCGGTCCTGTCGGTTCACCCGCCTTGGGCTGAGGGGAGCGACAAATCGGCCGCAGCCGAATCGATTTCGACGCAACCCTTCTCGTCGCCGTCTCACATCGCGCTGGGAACTCAGGGAAGGGACCGGAGTAACGGAGCCAGCCGCGTATTCTGCTGGGCCATGTGCTTGAGGCAGGGATCGATGCGTATGGCCAATTCGACCCGTTCCCGTGCGGCTTCCGGGAGGCCGACTAAGGCCTCGTAACAGGCGAGATGGAAATTCCAAAGCCCGTTGAGCTGGAGGGCCTTCGGGGCCGTGAGTAAGGCCTGTCGGGCTTCTTCATAGGCACCGAGTTCGTAAAGGCAGCAGCCCCACCCGATGAAGTGCTCTACATCGGCATCTCGGCGCGCACACAACGCGTTGAAGGCATTGGCCGCTTCGACCCAATGCCCCATTTGCTGGTGAATGACACAACGCAACTCGAGCACCTCCGGCTCCAGTTGGTCTCCGGGGGGGAGTTGATCTAATTCCTGCAAGGCCGACTGGCTCATTCCGAGTTCGAAGTAACCGACTGCGGCCTCCGTTGTCCGACTGAGTTTCGAAAACAGCACGCGGCAGAATGCCATGATTCCTGTGAAACTCAAACGACCTCGATACCGAGAGATTCCCCCGACGAGCATTCTGGAGCATTCTGGGTACACGGTAGGTTTCCATGCGTTGGTTCGATGCCCATAATCACCTGCAGGATTCCCGGTTGGGCAACGACCCGCGGGGATGGGTGTCTGCCGCCGCCGCTGCCGGTATCGCCGGTATGGTGGTCAATGGAACGTGCGAGGGCGACTGGCCGGAGGTTCGACGGTTGGCGGCTCAGTGCCCCGAGGTGATTCCAGCCTTCGGCCTGCACCCTTGGCGTGTCTCGGCCCGATCCCCCCGGTGGCGCGACGCATTGATCGAGTGCCTGGACCAGACACCCCGCGCCGGATTGGGCGAGGTCGGATTAGACCGTTGGATCCTCGATCAATCGCTCGAACGATGCGTCGAACTAGGAACCGGCCCGCTGGGTCCGGCCCCTCTGGAGGTTCAGCTCGAGGTGCTCGATGAGCAGCTCATGCTGGCTTCGGAACGCGGCCTTCCGATCACCGTGCACTGCTTGAAGGCTTGGGGACCCTTGATGGAATATCTCCGAGGGCGCCCGCGACTGCCCCGGGGCTTCCTGTTGCATAGCTACGGGGGTTCCGTGGAACTGGTGCCCGAGTTGGTTCGACTGGGTGCCCACTTTAGCATCTCTGGACACTCCCTCCATCCGCGGAAGGCCTTACAGGCGGGCGTCTTTAGGGCGATTCCCCGGGACCGACTGCTCATCGAGACCGACGCCCCCGATCAGTTGCCGCCCGCCGACTGGGTTTCTCATCCCGCCACCGAGACGCGGGGACGGCCGGTGAACTCACCAGCCAATTTAGTCCGGATCGCCGAGGGGGTGTCTGGCCTCCTGGGAATCCCGATCGAAGAGTTGGCCGCACAGTGCGAGGCCAACTGGATGGGCTTCTTCGGACTGCCGTTTTTTGGCGAGACCAGTTCGCGGGTTACAGCGCCTGCTGGATCCGCTGGAGTTGCCGAAGCAGTGCTGCCATCTGATCTAGGGGGATCATGTTCGGCCCGTCGCTCAGAGCGGTATCCGGTTCCGGATGGGTCTCGATGAACAGCCCGTGAACTCCGGCCGCCACGGCACACCGGGCCAAAACCGGGCCAAACTCCCGCTGCCCACCGGAGGAATCTCCCTGCCCGCCGGGCAACTGCACCGAAAGGGTGACGACGAAGACCGTGGGATAGCCGAACCCGGCCAGGATCGGCAGTGAGCGCATATCTGTGACAAGGTTGTGGTATCCGAAGGTGGTGCCCCGCTCGGTGAGCATGAGATGGCGATTGCCCGTCTCGGCCGCTTTGGCCACCACGTTCTTCATGTCCTGCGGTGCCAGGAACTGCCCCTTCTTGATGTTGATGATTTTGCCGGTGGCTGCGGCCGCCTGGACCAAGTCGGTTTGACGGCAGAGAAAGGCTGGGATTTGGAGGATGTCGCAGACCTTGGCCGCGGCGATCGCCTGCTCCTCGGTGTGGACATCGGTTAAGACCGGCACGCCCACCTCGGTGCGGATGCGTCGCAGGATTTCCAAACCCTCGGTCATTCCCGGGCCACGGAAGGACTTTCCCGACGAGCGGTTGGCCTTGTCGAAGCTGGCCTTAAAAATATACGGAATCTTCAGTCGGGCGCACACCGACTTCAGTGTGCGCGCGATCTCCAGGCAGAGGGTTTCACTCTCAATGACGCAGGGGCCCGAGATCAGGAAGAGCCCCTTGCGACGGTTCAGGACCCGCCACAGCGGGAGGATGGAATCGCTCACACCGGAGGTCATCGCGGTGACGAGACGCTTTCGCAATCCCGGAATCGCTCCCCAGGAGTCGTTGATCCGGATCTATCACTTGCAGCGCACGTTCGTTCAAGCCCTTGTCAGTGCCCCGGACCGGCAAGGCGTTGGGGTAGGTCTCTTCGGCCTGCCAGTTTGAGGGAGAAGTTCGTTGAGTGCCTCGCGGGCAGCGGCGGGTGCGCCTTCAGTACGAAGCGGCCCCCACTTAGGCGCTCAATGTTGACGGGCTTTTGGCCCATTTCGTGAAGCTCTCCGTCACTGGCGTTACGTCAGTAGAGCCAGTGCGATGGACCACACGAAACCGCATCGAGCCGACTCCTGACCTTGCCTTCGGCTTCCGTCGTGGGGCATCCGAGACGAAAATCCCGCGTTGACCGTGGTGCCCTGGCTGCGGTTCAACTGCCGCTGTGCATCCCGCAAACTTCCTTCGTGGCGCATTCGTCGCGTTCACTGGTCTGACATTGGGCCTAGGCCTTGTTCGGGCCGACGTGTCTCTCCATTCGCTCTTTACCGATCATGCAGTTTTGCAACAGGGCAGGCCGGTGCCGGTCTGGGGGCGTGCGGCCGACGGTGAGACGGTGACCGTGGAGTTCGCGGGTCAGAGCGTCTCCACTGTGGCCCAAAATGGTCGTTGGTCGGTGCGTCTCAAGGCGTTGAAGGCCACCGCCGAGGGGCGCAACCTTCAGGTCCGCGGCCACAATACTGTTATTCTGAGCGATGTGGTTGTCGGCGAGGTCTGGATTTGTTCGGGACAGTCCAATATGGAGTGGCCCCTGTCGGCCAGTTTCGAGCCGGCGGCGGACATTGCTTCGAGTGCCAATCCAAACTTGCGCCTCTTTACGGTCACCAAGCGGCGTTCCTCGGTTCCGCAGACCGAACTGAACCATGCTGCCCATGCCTGGGGCACGGCCTCGCCCGAGGCGGTCCGGCGCTTTTCCGCCGTCGGTTACTATTTCGGCCGAGACTTGCAGCCGGCGCTGGGTGTTCCCGTGGGCTTGATTCACACCAGTTGGGGCGGATCACCGGCCGAGGTGTGGATGAGCGAGGAGTCGATCAAGGACAATCACCTCTACACCCGGGACATTTTGGATCCGTACGTCCCGATTCATCGGGCCCATGAAGCCGCGTTGTCGAAGTGGCGCGCCGCCAAGGCCGCGGCCGAGGCCAAAGGGGAAAAGTTCAGTCAAGGAGCTCCGGGAGCCCCGTGGTGCCCGGGCGAACTCTACAACGGCATGCTGCGCCCGCTCATGCCCTACGCAATTGCCGGTGCCATTTGGTACCAGGGTGAATCCAACGCCGGTCGGGCCTGGCAGTATCGCAGCCTCTTCGCTGACATGATTCGTAATTGGCGCTCCGATTGGAATCAGGGCGATTTCCCCTTCTTGGCCGTTCAGCTGGCGCCTTGGGATAAAAACCGCAAGCGCTCGCTCGCCGATATCACCGCAAAGCCTGTGCAGAGCGACTGGGCTGAACTGCGCGAGGCCCAGAACCACGTCGCCGAGACCCTGCCCCACGTGGGTATCGCGGTCATCACTGACGTGGGCGACAAGGATGATATCCATCCCACCCGTAAAGCTCTGGTCGGCGCCCGTCTCGCGTTGCTGGCCCAGACCATTGCCAATGGAAAATCGGTAGAGTCGAGTGGACCGACCTATGCGTCGCAGGGGCATTCTGGATCGACCTTGATCCTGAACCTGAACCACGCCCGGGGTCTCAAGACCTCGGATGGTGCGGCGCCTAAAGGCTTTGCTCTGGCCGGCAAGGACGGCGTCTGGCACTGGGCCACGGCGGAAATCTCTGGGTCCAGTGTTCGGTTGCATGCTTCGCAGGTGCCGCATCCGCTCCATGTCCGCTACGGCTGGGATGATTTCCCGGTTGTGAATTTGATCAATGGCAGCGGTTTGCCGGCCTCACCCTTCCGGACCGATCACTTCCGGGGCATCACGCAGAACTAAGTCGGTGGAGTCGCGTTGAGCGCCGCGGGTTTTGGTTTGGGGTTTGGAGGCCTCGCCCGCGGCGGCTGTCAGGTTGTCAGGATGGGGTTCCGGTCCGCCGGTTCGCCCCAAGTCCATCGGGACATGGCTTCGGCATCCAGGGCCGAGGCCGAGAGTGGTGAGGTCACCCGCAATTTCAGTGGCACGCCACAGGGGACGCGCGCGGTCCACAGTCTCCCCTTCGAAGAGTCGATTCCGGAGTCCGGCCTCCCCCAGCAGGTGGCGCAATTGAACGGATAACTTGGGCCGGGAACACCGTCTCAGATCCGCTTCGACGGGCCGAAAGAGAACAGGCCTGGTCGACTGTGAACCCGACGCAATCGTTCCGCCTCCGGCCGGGGCAAGGGTGTTTCTGGCAATACCGTGACGAGGTTGGCTTCGCATTTCTTGGGCCTGTCTCCAGTCGATGAGGGTGATCGGCCCGTCAACTGCTTCTCTGAGTTTCGATGTTTTGGATGAACCTGCTTCATGAATGAATGCGCCCTTCGACAGTCGACAGCTGCACGCGTTTGTTATTCTGGCTCGCACGGGCAGTTTCACTCAGACGGCCCGCGAACTGTTCCTCACCCAGTCGGCGGTTAGTCATTCCATGAAAGCGTTGGAAACCGATGTGGGCTGTCGTCTTTTGGACAGGTTGGGCAAGAAGGTCTTGCTGACCCAAGCCGGCGAGCAGCTGTTGGTGCATGCCGAGCGGGTGCTTCAGGAAATGTCCAGCGCCCGGGCGGGTATCGAGCGACTGGGCAAATGGGGGATGGGTCGCCTGCGCATCGTGGCTCCGGCCGCCCTCTGCGCCTACTTGCTGCCGGCGGTTTTGCGGGAGTTCAAGGAAAGCTTTCCTCAGAGCCTCATTAGCGTGGAAGTCGGCGATTCGGCCTCGGCCGTGGCCATGATCGAATCGAATCGGGCCGACTTGGCCCTGACGCTGGAGCCCAAGTCCGAGGAGCGCTTCCAGTTCGTGCCGCTCTTCTCTGATGAGCTGTCGTTTATCGCCTCACCCAAGCATCCCTGGGCCCAATCCGGCTCCGTGCCTCGGGCGGAAATCTCCCGGCAGAGCGTGGTCGTTTATGGCAAGCGCAGCCTCACTTGGCGCATTCTTGACGCCTATTTCCGAGAGGAGGGCATCGTTCTTAACACGGTCATCGAGATGGGCAGCTTCGAGGCCCTGAAAGAACTAGCAAAACTCAACCTCGGGGTAGGAATCCTTGCTCCTTGGGTCGCCGCGCCCGAACTGCGGAATGGATCGCTGGTGGCACTGCCATTGGGACGACGCAAGGCTCGCCGGGATTGGGGTGCCCTTCACTGGCGCACGCGCCGTCTGACTTTGGCCGAGGAGACGTTTCTGGGTCTGTGCCGAACGGCCTCCGAAGACCTGTTTCAAGCCGAGGTGGCTTCAGTCGCCTGAGCGGACCGATTCAATAGGATCAGTCCTGCGGACTGAGCAAATCCTGCCGGCTCACCGTCAGTCGCCGATGAGGCGAGCCGGAGCTGGCAAATTCGGAGTCAGCCCCGGGGTGTACCTTGGCCCCGCAGTTCGCCCAGGATGTTGGGTTTGGGGCGGAAGACCACTCCCCGTACGGTGTCCCAGAGCAGGTAGCCGAGAAACAGCGAGTTGTGGTGCAAATAGCGCCCGACCAGACGGCGCGGTTCCGAGGCCATCCGGTAGAGCCAAGTCAGGCCGCACCGTTGCATCCAGCCTGGGGCATCGGCTCGCAGCCCGGCGTTCACGTCAAAGGCCTGACCCACCGAGAGCAGGACCCCGTGTTGGATCAGAGGTTTAACCCGGGCTATCCAGCGCTGCTGCTTCGGGGTGCCCAGACCCACCCAAATGAAGTCGGGTTTGAGACGCCGTAACTCTTCCAGGACCCGGTCCTCGTCGGCCCCAAGAACTCCACCCGTATCGCAGCGGCCATGAAAGGAGCCAACGATGCGCAAACCCGGATTCAGGAGCGTGAATCGTTCAGCCAACGCCCGACCACAGGCCTCCGATCCACCCAAGAGGTAGTGTGTGAGGGTGGGTGGTGAATGAATCAGCGCATGCCGGAAGAACGCCGGACCGTAGACACGATCCTTCATGCCGGCCCCGGCCGCATTGAGCAGCCAGAGCAGCGGAGAACTATCGGGGATGAAGCGATCGAAGCACTCGGAGGTCTGGCGGTATTCCCGATCGGATCGGCGCAGGGTGACGATCTGCGTGTTGCAAAACTCGATGGCTGACGGGAAGGACTGCTGTGTCAGTTGGCAGCACAGGTCCATCGCTCCCGGGTGATCGGTCACGGTCAGCACTGTCCCCAGGCATCCAATCTCTCGCGGTGCCGGGAAGTTGCCGGGAGGAAGGGTGTCGTCTAAGGGCATGTGCGACTGAGCCAATCCAAGGTTTTTGCCCAGCGCGAGCAGTTTCGGTGAGTTCCGTCCGGCGGGACGGAGGTCCCTTCTCTATTTGATCCCACCTAGCCCAGCGCCCGTCACCCGCTCCAAGGCCAGCGAAACTCCGCTTCTAAATCTCCGATGAGGACGCCCGCTCGACGCTGGACGCCCGCGCTTCGGGCTTCTGGTCTACCGGGGTTTCGGCTTATCATCGGTTCCGTCATGGACACGCCGACCCGAGAAGAGTTCGCGGTGCTGGCCCGCCGGGGCAATTGCATCCCGGTGGCCCGTCGCCTGCTCGCGGATTTTGAAACACCCTTGTCCGCCTACCAGAAACTGCGAGGGCAGGGCGAATCGTTCCTCTTCGAGTCCGTCGAGGGGGGCGAGCACTTGGGCCGCTATTCCTTTGTCGGCTGCGGCCCCCGTTCGGTGATCCGCCAAGTCGGTGATCGGGTGGAAATCCTTGAACAAGGTCGGGTGATCGAAACCTACCGCGTCTCGCCCACTCCGGGTCAACCCGGCGAGAAAGTCGTCCGCGACGGGCTTCAGGTGGTTGAGGCAGTGCTTTCAGGCTTTGTTCCCGTGCCGGTTCCCGGCATGCCTCGCTTCACCGGCGGTGCGGTGGGATTCTTGGGCTACGAGTTCATCCATGATGTGGAACCGGTGGTACCGCGTCCGCCAAAAGATGAGTTAGGGACTCCCACGCTGTATTTCCTGATCGCCGACCAGGTCCTCGTGTTTGATCGCGTGGCTCAGACGTTGACAGTGATTGTGCATGCCGTGGTGCCCCCCGGCGGTGATCCGGACGTGGCCTATGAGGATGCGGTCTCCGAGATCGATCGCCTCGTGGCCCTGCTGGAGCAACCCCTCCCGAGCCGCCCGGTGACCCTGGAGACCCAAGTTCCCGACGCTCCCTTTGTCTCCAATACCCCGCGCGAGCAGTTTCTGGCCAACGTCGCCCGGTCCAAAGAGTTTATCCGTTCTGGCGACATCATCCAGATCGTCGGCTCCCAGCGTTTCAGCGCCCCGGTAAAAGCCTCGCCCATGGAGATTTACCGAGCCGTGCGCTCCATCAATCCCTCGCCCTACATGTTCCTTTTGGAGTTAGAGGGCTTCGCATTGGTTGGGGCCTCGCCCGAATTGCATGTGCGTTGCGAAGAGCGTGCCGTGGAAATCCGACCCATCGCTGGCACCCGTCGTCGCGGGGCTAATGAGTCAGAAGACCTGGCCTTGGAGCAGGAGCTTCTGGCTGATCCCAAGGAGCGCGCCGAGCACGTCATGCTCGTGGATCTGGCCCGCAACGACATCGGTCGTGTCTGCGAGTATGGCAGCGTGGCCGTCCGTGACTTGATGGTCATCGAACGTTACAGCCACGTGATGCACATCGTCTCCCAGGTGAACGGCCAACTCTCGCCCGAGCGCACGGCCTTCGACTTGATGCGAACCACCTTCCCGGCCGGCACCCTCAGCGGCGCACCCAAGGTCCGGGCCATGCAAATCATCTCAGAACTCGAAGGCACCACCCGTGGGCCCTATGGCGGTTGCGTGGGCTACTTCGGGTTCAATGGCAATGCTGACCACTGCATCACCATTCGCACGGCGCTGGTGAAGGACGGAATGGCCTATGTCCAAGCCGGTGGCGGTTGGGTCAACGACTCCGACCCCGAGTCCGAATTCGACGAGACGGTCAACAAATCAAAGGCCATGCGGAAGGCCATCTCGCTGGCCGAACACTTCCCGCGCTAAATGGTTCTGCGCAGATCCATCGACCCGGGAAGTCTGCGCACCCACAAAAGGGGTTTCCCGTGGCCGAGCCCGCCTCCTTTTACTTCAAGGCCACGATCATTTGCACTTCGGTCGCGGAGTTGACCGGCAGACCTGCCACGCCGACCGCGGCCCGAACATGCCGCCCATCGTCTCCGAGCAAGGCCACCAGTAAATCGCTGGCCCCGTTGATCACCTTGGGACTGTCCGGGAAACCGGCCACGCAATTGACGTAACCGCTGACGGAAATTACGTGATCGATGCGATCCAGATCGCCCAGGCCTAGTTTTGCGCAGGCCAGCAAATTGAGCGCGCACAACTTGGCCGCCTCGTAGCCGTCTTCGATCGTGAGAGTCTCACCGACCTTGCCGGCATATTGAATCTTGCCTTCCCGGCTCGCGATCGCCCCGGGTAAATACAACGTCTTGCCCTCAATGCGAAAGGGCAGGTAGTTCCCGCCTGGTGGCGGCGGAGCGGGTAGGGCAATGCCGAGTTCGGCCAGTTTGGATTCAATGCGGCTCATCGTTGGAAACTCTGGACCGAGCCCGTCTCGAGCGCGAGCGCATCGTTGGTTTCGGAGTAGGCAACCGTGCCTCCGCAGCATGGCCAAGATTGACGCTGGAGCGCTTCAATGGCTTCGTTAAGTCCCAACTGTTTTCGTTTTAAGAACATGCCCAATCCCTGGACCGGCAAAGGAAATCCTTACACCCGCAAAGAAGTCCGCGAGCGCTTGATGGACACCATCAAGAAAGGCGACGCCGTCATCGCCGCCGGCGCTGGCGCGGGCATTAGCGCCAAATTCATCGAGAAGGGCGGCGCCGACCTCATCATCATCTACAACTCCGGCCGCTTCCGCATGATGGGCCACGGAGCCACCTGCGGCATGATGGCTTACGGCGACGCCAATGCCATCGCCATGGAGATTGGAGAGTACGAAGTGCTTCCAGTCGTCGAAGAAGTGCCCGTCATCTGCGGCGTCCACGCCACCGATCCCCGCCGCCGCATGTGGCACTGGCTGGGCAAGGTCAAGGAGATGGGTTTCAGCGGCGTGAACAACTTCCCCACCCACACCATCATCGACGGCCATTTTCGGGGCGTGCTCGAAGAGACCGGCATGAGCGTGAAGAAGGAATATGAAATGGTCGCCCTCGCCCGGAAAATGGACCTCTTTTCCATCGTCTATGTCGGTACTCCTGAAGAAGCCGTTGAAATGGCCAAGTCCGGGGCTGACGCCATCATCGCCCACGTTGGGACGACCGTCGGTGGCAGCATTGGCGTCCAGAACGCCGTAGTGAGTTGGGACTTCACCCTCCAGCGGACCCAGGAAATCATCAACGCCGCCTCCCGAGTCCGGAAAGACATCTTCTTCCTGTGCCATGGCGGCCCCATCAACACACCCGCCGACGCCGATCGCGTGATGAAGAACACCGATGTCGTAGGCTTCGTCGGAGCCAGTTCCCTGGAGCGAATGGGAATTGAGTCCTCGCTGACCAACCTCACGAAGGAGTTCAAGCGCCTCAAAGCCCCCGCCGCCAAGAAGTTCGGCAAGAAGAAGTAATTTACGAGTGGTGAAGATCGTTCGCCCTGGAGGGTTCCAAATCGGAGCCCTCCCGAACTCCCCAGACGGATTCGCCCCAATGGCGCCAGTGACAGGGGTTAGGGGACAGAGATCAGGTGTCAGGGGTTAGGGGTTAGGGGACAGGG
>JAPLUH010000500.1 GCA_026397675.1 Verrucomicrobiota bacterium | reverse complement strand
CGGGTGGCCGCCGGTCATGGCCCGGTCCAGGTGGGTGTAACCGCCATCGACATGAATCCATTGACCCGTGATATGGCCCGCTCGCGGAGAGGCCAAGAATACCAAGGTTGCAGCAATTTCGGCCGGTGAGGTCAATCGACGCCCGAAGGGAACCATCCGCTCGATGGTCCCGCGGGCCGCCTCCGGATCCGGCTGTGAGGCGAACCAGCGCTGGTATTGGTCCGTGTCGCATTCAGCCGGAATCACGGCATTCACCCGAACCCCATGCGGTGCCAGAGCCACGGCCCATTCGCGAGTGAGCGCATTCACAGCCCCCTTGGCGGCTGCGTAACCAGAGGTGCCGCCCTGCCCTGTTTCTGCCACCTTGGAACTTAGATTCAAGATGCACCCACGGGACTGGCACAAAGCCTCCTGCGCATGATGAGCCAAGGCAAACACGTGCAGCAAGTTGCGCCGCAGCGAGGCCATAAAATCGGTCGGGGACCCACTCAAGGATACGCTGTCGTTGACACCCGCATTGTTGACCAAGACATCCAGACGCCCCGCCTCCCGCAGCACGGAGGAAATGAGTTCCGAGCAAAACATCGGATCGGCCAAATCTCCTTCAGCAAAGACCGACCGGGGCACCTCCGCCGCCAACGCTCGACCTCGATCGGCGTTCCGATCAGCAAACCAAACAATCGCACCCTCGGCCGCAAAGGCCCGCACGGTGGCCTCACCAATGCCTGCAGCACCTCCGGTGATCAGCACTACCCGGTCCTTGAGTTCAAGATTCATGGGAAAGGTTCAACAATGATGAAACTAAACAAAAACGAGAAAAGCATTCTCCGACCCCAGCGCAGGCAACGGGCCTTTTCAAAGAGAACACCCCTCAGACCGCAACGGGCGCCTTGATGGCGGGGTACGGATCATAGCCCGACAAGACCAGGTCTTCGTAGGCGAACTCCCGCAGTTCCCGGCGATCCGGATTCAGGGTCAATGTCGGCAACGAGCGCGGTTCGCGAGCCAGTTGCTCCTTCACTTGCTCGAGGTGATTCGAGTAAAGATGAAGGTCGCCGAAGGTATGCACGAAATCGCCTACTTCAAGACCGGTTACCTGAGCCACCATGTGGGTCAAGAGCGCGTAACTGGCAATGTTGAAGGGCACACCCAAGAACAAATCAGCACTGCGCTGGTAGAGCTGACAACTGAGCTTTCCCTCACTGACGTAGAACTGGAAAAGCGTGTGGCAGGGCGGCAGCGCCATGGAATCCACCTCGGAAGGATTCCAGGCGCTGACGATGAGCCGGCGACTGTCGGGGTTCTTGCGAATTTGCGCGACGACCTGATCGATTTGATGAATCGAGCGCCCATCAGCCCCGCGCCAGTCGGTCCACTGGGCCCCGTAGACTCGACCCAGGTTTCCGTCTGCATCGGCCCACTCGTTCCAGATGCTCACCCCGTGCTCCTGCAACCATCGCACGTTGGTGTCACCCCGAAGGAACCACAGCAATTCGTAGGCAACACTCTTGAAGTGCACCTTCTTGGTGGTCACCAACGGAAACCCCTCGGACAGCCGGAAACGGGTCTGTGCCCCAAAAACTGAGTACGTGCCCGTGCCCGTCCGATCCGGCTTGAAACTACCCTGATCAAGAACCAACCGGAGCAAATCGTGGTAGGCGCGCATGGTCAGACAGAGTCTTAGGACAGTCGGAATCGGGACGGGTCAGTCCTTGATATTGACCAACTCCAAAGCGCCCACGCCACCCGGATTCCAAGCGGTGAAGAGGATGTACACCTTGGCGCTGCGGCCCTTGCCGACCACGTACCAGCACGCGTCATGCATGTGCTGAGCGTACCCATAACCGAGGTCTTCCTTGGGCTTAATAGTGCTGACCACGGCCTTGGTCTTGAGGTTGATGATGTAGAGCGGACCCGGGGTGTTGTCCGGGCCGGTGAGGCAGGGCACCAGCAGGTAATCGCCCCAGAGATCGGTGTCGCACGCAGCGCTCCCCTTGGGAAGCTGATGAACCGCCAGCGATTTGCGCGTCTTGAGCGACCACTCATGCACCTGAGCCTCCGGACGGGCCGAGACATACAGTTCGTTACGCTTGGGGTCGAAGGTGATGCCATGCGGCGTCTGACTCATGCTGTCGCCACCGTAGAAATTGCCCCGGTACTTCATCGGCTTAGCATCAGCGTCCATAAACCAGTGACGACCATAGCCATCGGTGACCCAAAGAGTCTTGTCGCCTGCGAACGCTGCATCGGTCGGAGCCCAGCCCTTCTTGTCAGCATAGGGACCTCCGTCAGGAATCTTGAGTTTTTCCACCGTGCGGAAGGTCGTATCAGACAATAGGATCTCGCCTTCGACGTTATCGGCAGCGATCACCAGCGGAAGCTGACCTTTGCGCGGTAGAATATCCGCACCATGCAAATTGCCTGAGGCGATCGCGGGGTCCCCCTTCACGATCCAGGAATTCTTGAGCCGATCGCTGAAGGCGACCCAACCCACTTTCTCCAGACCCCAATACACTACATCGCGCTCGCTATCGACGATGAGCGTACCGTGAGCGCCCTTCACAAAGGGCTGAGCCTCGGCCGGGACAGGCATCGCCGTGGTGACCGGGGCGAACTTCCAAAAACCCTGACCGCTAACATGTGACACGGCCGATTTGTCCTGGGCCGCAGGAGCCTTCACAGGCCCCTTCTTCTCGACCTGAAAAATCACAGGCACAGGTGAGGGTCCATGATCGTGGGGTTTTGATCCCGTGTCGTGGGCCAGGAGAAAGGGGGCAGAAGCCAAGGCGGTGCACGCCACGGCCAGAGAGAGAGAGGTCTTCATAGGCAACATTTGAACTTTCAACAGGCAATCCACTCCTGTCGAGGATGAGAAACAAGTCTATCAGAAGGGATCCCGCAAAGAACCATAGCCTTTGGAGCGGATCCAACTAGATCCCGAGCGCGACAAATCGATCGGTCGCTGGCCCAACCCGCGCATGAGGAATGCCAGCGGGATCACCACCAACCCATACACCCCGACAAGCAGCAGAAAAACCAATCGCCCGCCCAACCAAGCCTGTCCCCGCGAGATCCAGCGGTGCCACGATTCGAAGGCTCCTGGAAAGAGCATTCCCAACCCCAGTATTAGGGGCATGGCCACGAGGCAGGTGCGGGTCGAAACCGGCACCCATCCCCACCGACTGGCGATCATCAGCAAGGCCACCGGCGGCAAGAGCGATGCGCCGATGGCAAACCGGTCGCGAAGGCTTCTGGCGATGGAAGGAGGGTTCATGCTCAGTCCGGGATGGCCTCGAAGCCTCGGGGCAAGGAGGTGTGGAGTTGTCGATCTCGCTCCAGAAAACAGGGCCCCACCGCGAGCACATCGATCTGCGAGTTAATGAAGCACCGGTAGGCATCCTCCGTCGAGGCAACCACCGGTTCGCCACGAACGTTGAAAGACGTATTGATGAGCACAGGGCAACCGGTCTTCGCCTCAAAGTGCTTGAGCAATGCGTAGAACTGAGGGTTGCGTTCTGGGTCCACCGTTTGGACCCGTGCCGAACCATCCACGTGGGTCACGGCCGGCAAGGTGGACCGCACTTGCTTCAATCGATCCAACCCTTCGGCCTCCTGGGCCAATGGGACTCGTTGGGAATCGGCCACCGGGGCTACCAACAACATGTAGGGGGACTCTCCCTGGAGCCCAAAGTATTCGGCGGCTCGCTCTGCCAGCACCGCCGGTGCAAACGGCCGGAAGGACTCGCGAAATTTGACCTTTAAGTTCATTCGAGACTGCATGTCCGGGCTCCGCGGATCACCCAGAATCGACCGATGCCCCAAGGCCCGCGGGCCAAACTCCATGCGACCTTGTACCCAACCGACCACCTTCCCTTCGATCAAGGCCTGGACAACGCGCTCCTGGAGAACCTCTGGAGTCAACCGCTCCCAGATGGCATCCCATCGCTTCAAACTCGACTCCACCGACTCTGGGGTTTCTTCAGGACCGAGAAAGCTCCCACCCATGGCATCGGAAGTGGGCGGAGTCCGTGGAGCAGCCATGCCGCCGCGTTCCAACGGCCCATGCCAGGCAGCCAACGCCGCACCCAGGGCGGCCCCGGCGTCGCCAGCGGCGGGTTGAATCCAAAGATCTTCGAACGGCCCCTCCCGCAGCAACCGACCGTTGGCCACACAATTAAGCGCCACCCCTCCGGCGAGGCAGAGGTGACGGGCCCCGGTTTGTTTCTGAGCGCGACGGGCCAACCCCAACATCGCCTGCTCGGTCACCCACTGGATCGATCGAGCCAAGTCGAGATGGCGCTGTTCCAGTCGATCTTCAGGCCTTCGAGGTGGCCCTCCAAACCGTTGATGGAATCGCTCATTGGTGAGGTGCTCCTCGGCCAGAGGGTTCAAATACTCCAAGTTGAGCCGGAAGGAACCGTCCTCATGCAGGGAAACTAAATCTTCCAAAAGGGTCTCTACCCAGCGGGGCTCCCCATAGGGCGCCAAGCCCATGAGCTTGTACTCCCCAGAATTAACCCGGAATCCGCAATAGGCGGTGAAGGCCGAATACAGGAGGCCCAGAGAATGGGGAAACTGAATCTCCTCCAGGGGCTCGATCGTGGCCCCGGATCCGCGAGCAATGGTGGTCGTGGCCCACTCCCCAACCCCGTCAACGGTCAAGATGGCCGCCTCGGCAAACGGGGACGGGAAGAACGCGCTGGCCGCATGCGCTTCGTGGTGGGTGGTAAACAAGATGGGGCAATCGACTCGCAATTTTGGCAGCGCAGATCGGATGCGGCCCCGGAGGTCTAGTCGTCCACCCAGCCAATCGGGGATGGCTCGAGCAAAAGCGCGCCCTCCCCGAGGAGCCCAGCCCAAAAACACCTCCAAGGTTCGACTGAACTTCAGAATGGGTTTCTCGTAGAAAGCCACCGCAGCGAGGTCACCGGCCGTGATGCCTGCTTGATCGAGGCAAGACTGGATGGCCCGCTCGGGAAATCGGGCATCATTCTTGCGCCGGGAGAGCCGTTCCTCCTGGACCGCCGCCAAGATCCGGCCATCGCCCAACAGCGCAGCGGCCGAATCGTGGTAGAGGCCCGAGATGCCCAGAACGTAGTGCATGGATCGACCTTGGGCTGGCGGCTCAGAGAAACGGATACAGGAAGGGCGCTACAGCCGAACTGGAAGAAAAGACCACCACCGCCCCGAGCAGCAGTAAGATGAGAATCAGGGGGGCGAGCCACCATTTCTTCTCCCGACCCAGGAAGCGGACAAAATCTCGAAGGACGGACCCCATTAGCGTTTGCGGTTGGTGTTGGATTGCGGTGAGGCCGAAAGCATCGTCCGGGCACGTTCCAGATAAGTTCGAGCCGAGGCGTTGTCCGGTTGGGCGCGCAACGCTGATTCGAACTCCACGATCGCATCGGCGAAACGAGTTTGACGCGCCAAGGCCACGCCCAAATCGATCCGGACAGACGCATTCTGTGACTCGGCTTGTACCGCACGACGCAGCACGGCCTCCGCCTGGGCAGGCCGATCGGCTCGCCCCAGTTCTCCAGCGAGGCGCTGGAGGACTCCTAGATTGGCCGGTTCACGTCGGGCCGCCTCCTCGAAGGCCGCAACGGCACCGGCGTACTCCTTGCGGGCCGAAAGCAATTCCCCCAACCGCACGCACGGCAGCGTGGACTGAGGATGTTCGGTCATGGCGCGCGACAAGAGAGGCACGGACTCCCCACGGCGACCCATCGCTTCTAGGGTGAGAGCCTTGTTAATCAGAGCTTCGAGATTTCGAGGATCCCGTCTCAGGCTTTGGTCAAAGACGGTGATGGATTCTTGGAACCGACCCGACTGGCCGTACAACTGACCCAAAGCCAGGGCTGCCTCAACAAAATCAGGTCGCAGCGCCAAGGCCCGTGATTGGGACTCGAGAGCACCACGGCGATCTCCGATTTGAGCCTGGGCTTCGCCCAAAAAATGCCAGGCCACCACATGGTCCGGAGCCCCTTCGACCACTCGCTTCCAAGCCTCGATCGCGTTGGTCCACCGCCACCCTTGACGCAGGAGTCGGGCCGACTGCTCGGCCAATTGCCAGTCCGTTGGATACTGAGTCACCAGCGACTCCAATGCCTGAATGGAACCACCCAACCCAGCCTTACGGGCTCCGGCATTGGCTTCGGCCAACCGGTCATCCAAGAATCGGTCCCGAACCTCCTTGTGACTCTGAAACGAAAACGGCGGCTTCTGGCACAGCGCCCGAATCTGGGTCCACAGCCGGACTTCAGCGTGCGGATTCCAGCCGAGGCGAGTCCGGCACGCAGCCTCGGTCGCCCAGAGAGCCGAAGACGCCGTCCCCTCCGGCAATCGCGTCACCAGGGCCTTGGCAAACAAGCGGGCGAGGCGGTCATTGCCCTCGGGCCTCAAGTGGACGTGCTCAAAGAAGAGGTCTGCGCCCGGCGGGCGCTGTGGATCCTCTCCCTTAAGTTCCAAGGCGGCATCCACCAACAGCACTTGGGATGAGGCAGCAGCAACGGCCACTTCACGGGTGATGGCCACGATACGGGAATCGGCGCGGAATCGGAGGGTGTCCAGATCACGAGCCGCTTCGAGGTCAACGGTTCCGCGGACCGCATCGCCGGCATTGAGGCGGGCGAGACCCAACTGATATCGGCTCTCGGCATGACTTGGGGCCAAGGCCACGGCTTGAGTCCAACTTTCCACGGCACCCAACCAGTCACCGGCCGCGTCTTGAGCTCGCCCCCGCTCGGAGAGGTCTTTCCATTGAGTAAGAACCTGGGGTGACCCGTCCAGTGGCAGCGAACCGAACGGGGGACAATCCGACACGTTCACCGCCATCGTCCCCAAGAGCACCTGAGCTCCGGACTCCACCCCGAAGCGCACCAAATCGGTGAGGTTGCGCCGGTACGATTCACGCACGACCTCCAGCCGAGGGTCCTCCGCGGCCAAATGGTTTTTGGAAAAGGTTTCGAGACCGGCCCATCGCGGTGCGAGCGAAAGCCCCTCACCCTGCCCTTCTTGAATACGGAAGATCCACTGGCCGATGGCGGTGCTGCGCAGCAGTAATCCGGCGCGCACGACCGCCAGAGACGGCGCTTTTCCGAGGGGATTGCTCGCCGGACCAAAAGGGCCGTGAACCTCGTTGTTACCCGGATAAAGAACCCACACATCTGCTCCCAGCTGGGTCGAGTCTGCGGCGATCCGACGCAGCGCGTGAGAATTCAGGGCTGTGATCGCGGCATTGAGCACCTCAACCTTGCGACCTGGAAACCGCGTTTCCAATTGTGCCTGAAGGAAGCGCGGCATGCCCAATCCGGGTTCTGGATCACCGAGGGCTGCCGACTCGCCCAACACCAGTACCCGCAGCGTTCCCGATTCCTTCTGTCTGCGAATCTTCAACGGCCGGGGCATCCGGGCCTGGGTTTCACCGACATAGGTCGCACCAAAGGCCGGATTGGCTCGAAGCATTCCGTCCCCTGCCTCCAGCCAAAAGGCCGTGGGCCGGTAATGGCCAGCCCACCTCAAGGCCCATTCGATACCCAACAAAACAAGGACCGGCGCCACGAGGGCCAATCCCCGGAATAACCAGGCCCGCCGGGAATCCGGTACGGCACGAGATTCCACAGAGGTTGGCAAACCTTCGGAGGGCATGTGGCAAAGGATTCTGGAGCAACCCCACCGCCTGCAAGCCTACTCGTAAGATTTGAGCTTCAGGAAGGGGATGATGTGTTTTTCGAGAGCGGGAAGGTCCCACTGAAGAATCTCTGACAGCGGGGCGGCATCGGCCACATCGAATCGACCGCTGGTGATACGCCGCAGTCGAGTTAAGTGAGCCCCACAGCCCAGCTTCTGACCGAGGTCATGAGCCAAACTGCGAATGTAGGTCCCCTTGGTGCAGCTCACCCGAAAATAGGCGAAGGGCTCCTCGTAGTCATCAAACCGGTAGGTGTAGACATGGATAGGTCGAGCTTGGCGAGCGACCTCTAGACCCTTGCGAGCCAGCTTGTACAAGGGCGTGCCACCGATCTTAACCGCACTCACCATGGGCGGCGTCTGGAGAATATCCCCGGTGAAGGCCGTCGCCGCCTCGTTCATATCGTCCAACGAGAGGGGCGGCACCGGCATGGAGTCCACCAATTCTCCGTCGGCATCGTAGGAATCGGTGGTTTCGCCAAACCTCATCACCCCCTCGTACACCTTGTCCGAGGACATCAACCGCTCGGAATATTTCGTCGCCTTACCCAGCACGAGGATGAGCAGGCCAGTGGCCATGGGATCCAGCGTGCCGCAGTGGCCGACCTTGGCCAGGCGGAAGTGGTTGCGCAGTTTGGCGACAACGTCATGGGAGGTCCATGTCGCGGGCTTGTCGACCAACAAGGCTCCGTCGAGGGGCGAGAGGGTGGGTAAGGCCATCGGAAACTTAGAGATCAGAACGGATTGGATCCGTCGGAGAGCAATCTAAAAAGATCGTGCTCAGGCCGACGCTTTGAGGGATTTGCGGACCTCATTGAGGACCCGGCGTTGGACTCCCAGCGGCTTCCCCTCGATTCGCGCACCGGCGGCGGCCTTGTGCCCGCCTCCACCGAATCGCTGGGCGATGGAGGCAACATCGATACGGGCTAACTTGGAACGCCAACTCACCCGGGTGACCTCATCGCTGACTTCCTCGAAGACCATCGCGACAATCACGCCGTCAATGGCTCGGATATGGTCGATCAGGCCTTCGCTTTCCTCAGTCGAGGCCCCGGCCCGGGCATAGTCGCGCTTCTTGAGCCAGAAATAAGCGGTCTGACCGCCATCAGACACTCGGAAATGGGTGTAGACGTGGCGCAGGAGGCGAACCCGCGTCATGGGGTAGCTTTGGTACACCTCTTGGCAGATCCGACCCAGACCCGCCCCCCGTTCCACCAACTCGGCGGCGGTCCGCAGCGTATCCGGAGTGGTGCTTGGGTACTGGAAACTGCCGGTGTCGGTGCTGACAGCGGTGAACAAACAATCCGCCATCGGTTGGGTCACCTTCCAACCGGCCCATTTGCAGAGATCGAAAATTAACTCGCCTGTGCTCGGTTCCCGCGGCGAAACCCAATTGAGTTTGCCATAGCGGGTGTTGGAAGCGTGGTGATCGATGTTCACGAGCACCACACCGTCTGGAAGAAATTCTGTAACCCGCCCCATCCGGTCTAAGGCCGCACAGTCCGTGGCGATCACCAAGTCGAACTGACGCCCCGAGGTGGGTTTGCGCAC
This sequence comes from Verrucomicrobiota bacterium, assembly GCA_026397675.1. Classification (GTDB taxonomy): domain Bacteria; phylum Verrucomicrobiota; class Verrucomicrobiia; order Limisphaerales; family UBA9464; genus SXXZ01. The sequence goes on along the minus strand of JAPLUH010000500.1, from coordinate 2,402 downwards.
GCGCTTGTCTGGATCGAGAAAGCGCAACTTGTCAGGCACTGGATCCTGATTCCAAACAGTCACATCCTTACCTGCACCCTCCAGGGCCAGCGCCAAGCCCACCTGACTGCCGATGCAGTCACCGTCCGGACGGATATGTCCTACGACGAGAATCGCCTGTGCAGCATCAATGGCGGCCAGGATATTCTCCACCGCCTTGGGCATTTCTGAGGAACGCATGGCTGGGGAAAGATGGTGTCTGCCAGTGCTTCAGGCACTGGGAGACTGACCTTTCTCAATACTTTCAAGAATGGCGATCACCCGATTGCCCTTCTCCACGGATTCATCGAGCAGGAAATTGAGGACTGGCGTCCACTTCATACTCATCTGGGAACCGAGCATCATTTGTATGTGCTTGGCTCGCTTGGCCAGTTTCTCAGGTGCGGCGGACCGTTGCTGACGGTTACCCACAAACCCGACAAACACGGTGGCCGTCTTGAGGTCGGGAGCCACCTTCACCTCATTAATCGAGAGAAGCCCCACCTCCTCGACATTCAACTCACGCCGCAGGAGTTCGCTGACTTCCCGCCTGAGAAGTTCGGTCACCCGCTGGATACGCCGGCTCGGGGCCGGTGGGAGATGGGAGGACACGACAGTATACGTTATTCGAGTTTGGCAGCGATCTTCTCTACGGAGTAACACTCAATGATATCGCCTTCTTGATAGTCATCGAAACCATCCAGGCGCACACCACACTCCATACCCGAACGAACCTCGTTCACCTCGTCTTGGAAGCGCTTGAGGGTCAGTGAAACACCCTCGTAGACCAGGTTGCCCCGGCGGCGAAGACGCATTTTGCCGCGAACCAGACGGCCGTTGGTGACGGCACAACCGGCGACACGACCGCCCTTGGAGAGGTCGAAAATATTGCGAACCTCGGCCTGACCGACGATCACATCTTTGAGAAGGGGATCCAGAAGGCCCGCCATGGCTTCCTTCACCTGATCAATCAACTCATAGATGATCGCGTAGAGACGGATTTCGACGGCGTGATGCTTGGCTTCCTCGGCAGCGTTGTTGTCGACGCGTGTGTGGAAGGCGAGGATGACCGCTTTGGAACCCCGAGCCAGATTGACATCCGACACATTGATGGCTCCGACAGCGCTGTTCACCACTTCCAGCGAGACCTTCTGAGATTTAATCTCGCGAAGCGCGCCGACGATGGCCTCGACCGATCCCTGGGTGTCGGCCTTGACGATCACCTTAAGCACCTTTGCCGTTAGGTCACCGATGCGTCCAAAGAGATCAGACAACGAAGTCCGGGTCTTGCGACGATCGCCGTCCATCTCGGACTTCCTGCGGGCATTGGATCGTTCTTCAGCCAAGTCGCGAGCGGCTCGCTCGTTCTCCACTACGCTGAACTCGGACCCTGCATCCGGGACTCCGTTCAGCCCCAAAACACGGACTGCCACTGACGGAGTTGCCTCCTTCAGGCGAAGCCCTTCTTCGTTCATCATGGCGCGCACCTTGCCGTAGTGCTCTCCACAAATGATCACGTCACCAATGCGCATCGTTCCCTTGCGAACGAGCACCGTGGCTACCGACCCACCGGCCTCGACGCCAGATTCAATGACGTTACCCTTGGCATTGCGATCCGGATTGGCCTTGAGTTCGAGCAACTCCGCCTGAAGCAGGATGGAATCGATGAGGAGGTCGATCCCTTTCTTGGTGATCGCTGAGCATTCCACGAACTGGGTGTCGCCCCCCCAATCGTCCGGCACCAATCCCTTATCCTGAAGCTGCTGGCGCACCTTCATCGGGTTAGAGTTCGGATGGTCGCACTTGTTCACCGCGACGATGATGGGGACCTTGGCCGCCTTGGCGTGCGCCAAGGCCTCCAAGGTTTGAGGCATCACACCGTCATTGGACGCCACGACCAGGACAACGATGTCGGTTACATTGGCTCCGCGAGCCCGCATGGCCGAGAAGGCGGCGTGACCCGGGGTGTCAAGGAAGGTCAGGCTCTCCAGTTTACCCGTGTTGGGATGAGGATACTGAATGGAGTAGGCACCAATGTGCTGGGTGATGCCACCGGCCTCACCTGAAGCGACATTCGCCTTGCGGATGACATCGAGGAGCGAGGTCTTGCCGTGGTCCACGTGACCCATGATGGTAATCACCGGGGGACGCGATTTGAGCGTCTCGGGCTTGTCCTCGCTGTCGAGTTCGAGCTTTTCCTCCTTGGGAACATTGACGGAGTGGGCCGCCTTGTCGCGTTTCTCGGTCTCGAACCGAATACCGTGCTTTGCACAGATTTTGACTGCCGCCTCACCGTCGATGGTCTGGGTCACCGTCGCAAAGACCCCCATTTGCATGAGGTCGCCAATGATCTGGAAGGGCTTCTTGCCCATTTGCTCGGCTAA